>JAYTOS010000497.1:0-1394 GCA_043747705.1 Bacteroidota bacterium | reverse complement strand
GCAATCAGAAAAATAAAAGCATTCAGGTTGATCAGGGTTGCTAAAAATCCAGATATTTCCTGGTTCAATTCATTTTGTGAATTGAGGTATGGAATGTTGAGATACGCATAGTTATTACCGTTATCGTCGGCCAGTGGTACATAAATACTCAGGTATTCGAATGAGCCGATCTTCTCTGACTGCAGGTAGCGGATACTATGCCCTTTTTGCAATTGCAGGTAAGCTTCGGGTT
This sequence comes from Bacteroidota bacterium, assembly GCA_043747705.1. GTDB lineage: Bacteria > Bacteroidota > Bacteroidia > Chitinophagales > Chitinophagaceae > Sediminibacterium. Next base: position 1,162 of record JAYTOS010000497.1, on the reverse strand, counting down.
CCATTTTAGTACTCAGCAGGTGTTTATTGTATATATAGGGCTGGGTTGAGATAACGAGGTTGCCAGACAGGTTATAATAATTGATATCCACATTGTGCAGGTCGGATATTTCGGCAATGGTTTTCTCCAGTTCAGACCTGACACCGATATTATCAGGCACATCATCAAAAGCCTGCAGTGAATTCATTTTAGTATTTACTTCATTTGCCATTACCTGTATGGATTTGGATAACCTTTCTTCATTATTACGGTGGAACCGGAGGATAAAGAAAGAAATTGTGGCAATGCCTATCACAATGAAAGAAAATACACTCAGAAAAATAATGGTAGCCTGTATTTGTGAACGGATATTAAGCCGGAGCATTTTTTTGAGTACACTCCATTTAAACCTGGCCAGTAACAGGTAACTACCCAGGTGAAACAACAAAATGATAAATAAGAATGAGCAGAACAGGTAGGCAAACAAAGTGACCGATTCTATCAACCAGGTATTCCGTTTTACAACGAGAACCTGTTTGTTATTGCCGCTGTTAAACCAAAGTTCACTATAATCGCCTGCCTGCTTATAAGAAAATTCAAACTCAGGGATCTGATTTTTCTCTAATTGTGAGGGAAAACTGTACGTATTAAAATGATTGATCAACCTTCCCCGGCTGTACACTGCATACGCATAATTGGTATTGAGGTCGGAAGCAATATCCTGTACCTGGTTAAACAGTTCGGGATACAGGGCTTCGCTTTTATACCTTTTCGATTTGATGATGACAAACAGGTAACCCAGCAGGTTTTCTTTACCCAATATCGTTTTTTGGTACACATAACTAAATCCGTCTATTGAATTGTCATAGCTATACAAATCAGGAATTACTGTGGGTTTCGCCTGGTTGAGTATGATGGTTTTAATACTTGCATAATTGGTGGAATCTTCATTAAACAGGGGGTGGTATAAACTATCGAATGTATAAATGCGGGTATCATATTTATTGAGGTAGCCGGAGAAGTTCTGGTTGATCAGGCTGTCTTTAATAAATTTATTGGCATACTCACTCTCAGACAGGCGGCGGAAGTTTTGTGCCAGGAATTGGTCATCAAAATTAGTGGCAGCTATATTCAACAGGTTCTCACCGGAAGGGTCGGTTTGCAATGCCAGTTTTTCCGCGAT
>JAYTOS010000496.1:0-4263 GCA_043747705.1 Bacteroidota bacterium | reverse complement strand
TTTGCCAAAGGAGCTTATTCTGTTACAGCCTCAACCAATAATGGCCTTATATCCATTAATAAAACCCTTTCATTTGATGCAGACAGGTGGATCATCATTAACTATACGCATGATGACTCCCTTTCAATTCAGAAAAAATATGGTTATGTAGATACTTCCCTCCTGAAAAAAGTGAATGGTAAATATACCGGTCTGGATATGTACATTGAAAACCGAAGGCCCCCGTCACTCTGATCAGGTATATTTTATTCTATTCATACAAATGGATTAAAATAAATATCCCCTGTGAAACTACCTTCCCTCTGTGATATCCCGTGTTAAAAAACAGCACTAAAGCTTTAGTATTTATTTTCAACACGGGAACCACAAGGTACCCAGAGGCACAGACAGCGAGTGGGGTCTTTACAAAACAAAACTGCCCGTCCATTATAGACGAGCAATTTGCATTGGATTGTAAAATACGAAGTAAAGCTACTGTTTTTGAAAGCTTAGTTCAATATATTAATTTAATTATGTGGCGGTGGCGGCGGGAGCTTTATTTTTTTAATACCCAGGTCATTGGCCAATCCACGGTTTTTCCTTTTAGCTTCGGCTACATGTTTTTCATGCGCTTTTTTAAACCGTAGGTGAAGCAAATCGTTTCCGCTCGATTTTACATGTTCACTCTGCCTTTTAACGTCACTGCCTACATCTCTCTTGGCTAAAGGCGGTGGCGGTGGCTTGGGCGGTTGTGCCATAGCCATACCCGCTACAAGAAAAGTGCTGAATAAAAATAATGCTAATTTTTTCATGGTATTTGTTTTAAAGTTAAAATGATTATTTACAGGATAGGCATTCGTTAAACTACTTTTATACTTTATTCTGTTTCGTTACCGAATATAAAAGAAAAAGCAACAAAACCACCCATCCTTTCCGGACAGGCAGTTTCTATTGGATCATAAAACGGGAATAGCCTGCATTAAGCGGTCTGTATTAAACCTTCCGCTTAGCATTCAATTAACTTCCACTCTTTTTTTCAGCTGCTTCATGTTGTTTATGAATTACTTTTTTTGCCTTAATAGACGGATGCTCTTCGCCTTTAGCGCGGAGGTCTTTGGCAATTGCATGCTGGTTCTTCCTGGCAGCCTCTTGCTTTTCGCTCTGTTCATGGGCACTTTTCAATCTTAAATGTGCCACATCAGTCATCTTAGCATTTTTATGCGCACGTTTGTCTTTAATAGTTTCCCGCAGATCTTTCTTTTCTTCCTGTTTGGCGGTTTGAGACATAGCCGTACCCGTTAAAAGGGCGGCACTGAACAGGAATAGTACTAATTTTTTCATATAATTTTTTTATTAAAGTGAATGCTGTAGCAGCATAATACTTATCATATACTAATACCATACCACATACTCTTTACAAGACCTGCACAGCCTGCTTTAACCTTTCCCCGTCTGTCTACAGCCCTGATTTAACACCCATCCGTGAATTATGTAACCATTTATCAATTAAGAACATACACTTCTTTTCTACAGATTGCAATAATTCCTCAACGGTCAATCATTAATTGAAATATTTGTGATAAATTCAGGATTCCATTTTTTCTATCTCTAACAACCAACGATTGACAGTATGAAAAAGAAAACAGCCAACAAAAATCAGGAACCAGCTAAACAGGATTCAAGGCGAAGTTTTATCCGAAACGCAGCATTGGCTGCCGCCGGGTTTTACATTGTGCCACGCCATGTATTAGGCCGAGGCTTTACCGCTCCCAGCGACAGGCTTACAGTAGCCGGTATCGGTGCAGGTGGTAAAGGCGAAAGTGATCTGTGGAATTTTTTCCAGAGCGGCAAAGCCGATATCGCTTTTCTATGCGATGTTGATTCCCGCCAAACAGCCAAAAGTCGCGAGCGTTACCCCAAAGCAAAGATTTATAAAGATTACCGCGAAATGCTCGACAAAGAACACAAAAACATTGATGCCTGTTCTGTGTCAACCCCCGATCATATGCATGCCGTAATCGGTATGGCTGCCATGCAACTGGGCAAACACGTGTATATTCAAAAGCCATTAACCCACGATATTTATGAAGCCCGTATGCTTACCGAAGCAGCTCACCGTTACAAAGTAGTCACTCAAATGGGTAACCAGGGTGCTTCCGGCGATGGTGTTCGCCAGTTACAGGATTGGTACAATGCCGGTATTATCGGTGATGTGCATACTATTTATTGTTATACCGACAGGCCCGTTTGGCCACAAGGCGTTCCGTGGTCGGCCGACAAGCCTCCTGTTCCTGCAGAATTAGACTGGAACCTTTGGTTAGGTACGGCTCCCTATAAAGATTATGTAGAAAAACTGATCCCTTTTAACTGGCGTGGCTGGTGGGATTATGGTACCGGCGCTTTGGGTGATATGGCCTGTCATATTATGGCTCCCGCATTTGCAGTGCTCGGTCTCGGCTATCCTATCGCTGCTGAATGTAGTGTAGCTACTCCTTATATACAAAACTGGACCCGTGGTGTGTATCCTGATTCGGGACCAGTTTCTTCCTCTATTACATTAACCTTTAAAGGAATAAACGGCAAGCCTGATGTAAAACTACATTGGATGGATGGTGGTATCCAACCCGACCGTCCTGAAGAGCTTGGTGCGAATGAAATAATGGGTGATGGTGGCAACGGTGCCATCTTCCTGGGCTCGAAAGGTAAAATGATGTGTGGTACTTATGGTATTAAACCCACGCTTTTACCAACTTCCCGCTCTGTTGAAACCGTGGTACCGCAAACGGTAGCCCGTGTTCCTAAAGGAGATAACGGCCACTATGCCGCATGGGTAGAAGGCGCTATTGCCGGATACGGATCTGACAAAGCTAAAAACTTGAGTTCTAATTTCGATGTGGCAGGCCCGCTTACAGAAAGTGTATTGATGGGTAACCTCGCCATCCGCAGTTATAACATTACCAAAAAAGACGATAAGGGCAGGAATACTTATCCCGGTCGTAACATCAAGTTATTATGGGATGGACCAAATATGAGAATCACAAACTTTGATGAAGCTAACCAGTTTGTGAAGAGATCGTATAGGGAAGGATGGAGTTTGGGTGTTTAGTCTCACTTTACCCTGGCCCCCTGAAAAGGGAGTTAAAGGAAATAAAAAAACTGTAGTTCAAAATGAACCGCAGTTTTTTTATTTAGATAATACATGTTGGTTTTGTTAACTCCCCTTCAGGGGGTTGGGGGGTAACTAAAGTTCTTCATATACTTTGCATCTGCCTCGGCACTTTGCATTGGATTGCTTCCGGTAAATGCTTCCTGTTCTATAATATGATATTTTAACCCATTAGAGGCTCCCGCTTTTAATATGGCAGCAAAATCAATGGTACCTTTTCCTATCTGTACCGATTCATGACCTTCTTTTGAATTGGTTTTGGCCAGGTCTTTTACATGACACAGTTTAAAACGGCCCGGATATTTGGCAAACCATGCTTTGGGATCTTCTCCGGCAGCAACCACCCAGTAAATATCCATTTCAAAATCAACCAGGTCTTTATCGGTATTATCCATCATCACAGTCTGCGGTATCATACCATCAACTGGCTTGAATGAATAATCGTGGTTATGATAGGCAAAACGTATCCCGTTCTTTTTACAGATCGCACCTGATTTATTGAACTCATCGGCGAACTTTTTAAAATCCTCAATGGATTTCTGCGGACCTTTGTAGGGACAGATCAAATATTTCATTCCTATCTCTGCTGCTTCAGCTGCTTTACGTTCAAAGTCAACTGTATTATTACAGTGGGATGAAATAATACCCATGCCAAGGTCGTCCATGTATTTTTTGAACGCTGTATTTTTCCATCCCCAGAACATACCTTTCGAACCTTCAAAACTTTCAATCTGCCGATAACCGTATGTAGCTATTTTTTGCAAAGTATCTTTTGCATTCGCACCCATATCTTCTTTCACTGTCCACAATTGTAAGCCAAAAGAGCGGATACTTTTCCCCCCCTGCGCATACGATTCCAGAAAAGAAGACTTCCCTTTAAATGGCAGGGTAAATGCCAATGATGCAAAAGCGCTGCTTCGTAAAAAATCCCTTCTGTTGGTTGACATGGCTATTCTTTTTTTAAAACGAGTGATTATACTACGTTCTTTTTTTGCAAAATGCATACTCAGTTTGTGGTTTGGCATTATTTCTGGCCAACACCAAACCACAAACTCCAAACTAATTTATGTAGCCCATGCCTTATCCCCTTTCTTGTAAGGTATACAACCTTCGTATTT
>JAYTOS010000495.1:0-4683 GCA_043747705.1 Bacteroidota bacterium | reverse complement strand
CAGTTAGGGATTAAAAAAGAGATACAGGTATTTTTATCAGCTGTAGTAAATACACCCATGACGATTGGTTTTTTAAAACCTATTATCCTGATCCCTGTTGCCAGTATCAATCATTTAAGTACCGACCAGTTAGAAGCAGTTATCTTACATGAACTGGCGCATATTAAACGATATGATTACCTGGTCAACATTGTTTTATCTGTCGTTGAGATCAGCCTTTTCTTCAACCCCTTCACACAATTGCTCAGCAAGAGTATCCGCAAAGAAAGAGAGAACAGTTGCGATGACTGGGTAATACAATTCCAATACAATGTATCCGTGTACGCAGAAGCTTTGCTGCGTATTGCCTACCTGCAATCTGCGCCGGCATTTGCAATGACCGCAACCGGCAAAAAGAATGAACTGCTAACCCGTGTAAAACGGATGATAGACAAAAAAGAAAACCGTTTTAATTATCGCAAACAATTACTGGCTTTTGTAATTGTAACCGGTATGCTGAGTTCGATTGCCTGGTTAAACCCGATGGCACCGGCACATAAGGACTATATGGCCACAACCGGCAAGCGGGTGGAAAAAAGAAAAATACAACCCTTTGCTGTAGAGCCGATAGCCATTAGCGTAAGTAATCCACTCTTCAATCCCGTTTTCTTTTTATCTGCGCCTTTAAAAGCCGAGATGAAAAAAAGTATGGCTGCTGCACAAAAAGAAATTGAGGCCCTTACCCCTGCTCATCCGAAAGAAAATATGGGATTGATGGAAGCCATCACACCCATGGTGGCCAATGCATTGGAGCAGGCTTCTGTTGAAATGACAGAAAAAAATACAGACTGGAAAAAGGAACTGGATAAAATGGAGTTCGCCAAAATAAACCTGGGAAAATCATTGCGGATGGACAGCCTCTCCATACCTAAAATATTCCGTTCGGTGCTGAAAGAAGAATTTAGCAGGTCAATGAAATCAATGGAGAAAGATATAGCCAATGCAAAACTGGAAATGAGCAAGGCCATGAAAATAAAAGAAGACATACATATTGACGAGGAAAAAATACAACGTGATATCAAACAGGCGATGGAAGAAATTACTAAAATAGGCCTGGATAAACTGGTATATAACGCCCTGCAAATACCCGGCCTGTTATTTGAGAAAGATATACAGCCAAAACGCATCAAACCAATGGTGCCACCTGCACCAATGAATGGGGAAAGAATGAAAATGCGACTACCTATTCCTGAAAAAATGAAAATGCCTGCAGAACCACCCCCTGCCGAAAATAGTATGTCGGATGATCAGACGGATAACATGACTGAGGCTTCTGCTGATATCGCCCCTGCTGTTTTAGGGCAATTGGCATCACTGGCAAATATAGCAAAAAGTAAAAATGAACAGATCACGCTTGCCAGGATACAACACATACTCAAACAACTGGAAAAACTAAACGTAAAGCCCCGCGCAATTCCTGTTGTTTTTAAAGAAAGGGGGTCGGAAGATAAAAAAGAAGAGAAGAAAACAATTATCCGTTTGCGCTAAATCAGCGTCATTTACCCTGTGAAATTCAGTCAGCATTAATATTTTAATGCTGGAGGGAAATTTCAATTAGCAAAATCGGCTGTTGGTTTACCACAGGTTTCTCGGGCACCAATCTCCGTATTTGTTCCCCAATAAAAACCCAATAAGGATTTCATGAGTGCCCCTGCTCACCGTATTCAGGCTGGAAGTTTGCAGATCGTAAGAGTAGCCGATGTTGATGTTATGGTTCACATTAATTCCCACCAATGCTGCAAAGCCGTCTTTGTACCGGTAAGAAGCACCGGCCCATATCAGGTCCTGGTATTGGAACTTGGCATTTACATCAAATCCAATGGGTAAAGGTGTTATATACCTGATTAAAGTAGAAGGAAGAAAACTGATATCGTCTGTTAATTGTATCCGGTATCCTGCACTTAAAAAAAGATGCGGCAATAATTTTCCTCTTTCCAGATAAACGGTATTATCCGAGAAAGCAATCTGCTGCGGGATGATTTGTTGCGCCGCCAATCCTAGAAAATAATCTTTGGAATATAACCATAAGCCAGCACTGATATCGGGCTTGATGGTATTAATAACGCCACTACCCGCAACAGCAGGATCAACATTGCTGCCACCAAAATTTAGTTTACTGGCATCCAGGCTCAAATTGGTAATGCCGGCCGAAACGCCCATGGCCAAACTTGTTCTTGGCGAAATACCTATATGATAAGAATACGTTCCATACATGGCAAAGCGATTCAAAGGACCCGTTTTATCATTTAATATGGTGAACCCAATTCCATGGTGTGGTTCTGCTGATGTATAATCCTGCCAGTAAGCTTCACCTCTCGGGTTCTGGCCGCTTGCATGGAATGTAGTGGCCGATTCCCGTTCATACGCACTCTTCTTTAGCGGTCCGTGAATGGTTAAGTAAGTGGTTACCGGTGCATCCTGTAAGCCAACCCATTGTAAACGGTGACTTGCTTTCACATCCCAATAATTTTCAATTCCTGCAACTGCAGGATTGATAATATAATTGTTCATGATATACTGCGTATAGTAAGGACGCTGTTGCGCGTTAACAGCATTGCAGCAAAATACCCCCAACAGAAATACCCAATTTTTCATAAACATACACTACTTGATAATTGTGACCGATCCACTAACTATTTTTCTGCCGTTCTTTGGATTGATGATATAATAATAAGTTCCTACAGGTAGTGGTTTACCATCTACATTGCCATCCCATTCAACATCATACCCGGTTGAATAAAATACTCTTTGCCCATACCTGTTAAATACTTCAATACTTGCTCCGGGATAACTTTCCAGGTATTTAATATGCCAGGTATCATTGATGCCATCCCCATTTGGTGAAAAGGCATTGGGTACTTCCGGATATTTCAGCACTTTAATAAAGATAGTATCATTCACCGAACAACCGCCAATACTGGTTAAGGTGAGTTTATAAGTGATATCATCTAAAGGTGTAGACTTAGGTGTGGGAATAGTTGTCGTATCAAGGTAAGTAGGTGGTGTCCATAAAAAGCTAAGCGCGGTACCATAATAATATACCGGCTTTAATGTGAGTACGCCCCCATCCAATACTTTTAAACTTGGGCCCAGGATTAATTTTGGATAAGGATATACAGTCACCTGTTTAGTAACTGTATCACTTATACACCCTTTTCCAGTGAGGGCATATAAAACAATATTGAAGATGCCGGTATCAGTATATTTTTTTACAGGATTTTGTAAACCCGAAGTCGTGCCATTCGCAAGATTCCAGAACCAGGTATTTACCGGAGATGTAATACCATTACTTTTATCAAAAAAACGTATGGTATCTCCTACGCATACTTTTGATGGAATAATAGTAAAATCTGCTTTGGGTTGCGGATAAATGGTCGTAAATGCTTTGGTCACAGAATCAATACACCCATCCTTGGTAGTTATCTTAAGCTGAACATTATATGGTCCCAAAGCTGTATATCTGTGTGTTGGGCTTTTTAATGTTGAAGCTGAGGGGTCATTAGGATCATTGAATTTCCATAAATAACTGAAGAGTGCCTCTGAACCATCTATAATGCTGGAAAGATCAACAAACTGACCATTTCCGTCCGGCAGGCAAATACTAGGTAAAGTGAAGTCAATTTTAGGCAAATAATTAACTTTAATTGACTGTGTATTTACCGTACTGGTACAGCTGCTGTCGGTTACAATTTTCAAACTTGCATTATATGTTTTTGCAGTAGCATAAGTATGCGTGAATGAATTGGCATTTGTAAATGTTTGTGCAGTGCTGTCACCAAAATCCCATATCCGTTTAACGATATTACTGAATTGAGGAAGTGAGCTATCTGAAAATATGATCGTATTTTTCTCGCAATCCGGCGAACCTACCGACCACCTGGCTATTGGTGAAGGCCAGACAATAAGGGGTTGAATAATTGAATCACGGCAACCAATATCAGAAACATGCAGGTATTTAATAGTAAACTTACCATTACCCGAAATAGAAGGATCAAATAAACCGGTTATCGCATTTGTAATCCCTTTACCTATATAATTGGGTGTACCGGGAACACCACTTACCGTGGAAGCCTGTGGTATGATAAGGCGTGGACTGGCATCATTACAAATATCCCTTGGTTTTACAAAACTAACTTTAGGGCTCCTGTTAACGGTTACAACTTTGGTAATATCACTTTGACAGAAAGATGAATTTCCTGAAAAAGCAATGAGCTTAACATTATACGTAAGTGTTGCAGGTGATTGAAAATTGGCATATTTATAAGAATACTTTTTTTGATCCGTTGGCGTTTCATCCGGCATTTTATTGGTTGGGGCATAAATTAGATCCCATACAATATCCAAACGGGTCAGGTAACCAAAATCTACGGTAGATGTATTTACAATCCTGATAGAATCATTACTGCACAAAGCATTGTTGTTTTGCACCACAAAACTGGCTTTAGGTGTTGGGCCATTCACCGTTAATACCTGTAATAAGGAATCTGAACAGCCGTTATTACTGGTAACTTTTAATAGTGTTTTATAATTATCCGCCTTATTAACTAATATTTGGCCATTTTGTATAGATGAATTTACAAACGTTGGTTGTGCATTAAAATTATTACCCGGGAAGATCTTCCAGCTCCAGATAAACTGTGACTG
>JAYTOS010000494.1:0-2338 GCA_043747705.1 Bacteroidota bacterium | reverse complement strand
TAAACTTAAAATTTTTACAATGCATAATTTCTAATTATTTATTGATTGTAATTGTTACAGGTGCCTCTTCATTTAATAAAATATAAAGAACAAGGTCGTCTCCATCCAGTTGATGGTTGATACCAACTTTGCAGTTTTTATTTTCTTTGCCATTCACAAGGATCTTTGCTCCGGCTTGATTCCAGTTTTTCACCATAATTGCAGGGTTAATAACTGGCGAACCTTTGCTGCCTTTAAGGGTTAATTCAATTGATCCGGCATAAGGCTTGTTGTTTTCCAGTTGGTAACATCGTTGGGTTTTATCGTAGCCCCCGGAGATACAGCCATTACCTATAAGAAGGAGTTCGGGGGCATACGCCCAACTGCGGCCGAAGGTTACAAGCTCGTTCATGCTCATACCATTCATGCCATACAAACCCATCCAGTACAGGCGATTCCCATTTTCGTGAATAACCGGATCAGAGCAGGGTGAACTCATAAAATGGGTAGGGCGATCGGTAGTTTTGGCCCACCTTCCGTCACTCCTGGCCTGGTTTACAGGAAAATGGTTATATCCACCATCGATCCATCTTACCCACATATTGTTACCGGGTTCAAAACAAATAAATGGTTTATTCTTTGATCTGAAATTAAATTGTTGAATGGTATATTTATCAATTGAATTATCAGGCTGCCTTGCCCGATCTACAGAAACAGCTTTTGTGTTATAATCATAATCTGATACATGCACATAGTCGTTTTCAACCACGTCTTCGCTTCGCTCACCAGGTTGTGTTAGCGGTAAAGATTCCTGGTATTGCACTGCATCGCCGGTAGTACCTTTATTCCAGGATACTTTTCTTACGGCTGATCCGTCGGGATAAATATAATAGTATTCATCAACCCAACATTCCCATCCGGTTTTGGGATCAGGCATCCAGGTGTGGTCAAGTGCACTAACCAGCGCATAGCGCCAATGAACAACTACCCTTGCTTCATTATTTTCAATGATCCTTACATGAGAGAATCGGCAATGTCGATCTTGCATGTGTTCAAAACATCCTTCGATGTCAGTTGCGCCGTTACCCCAGGTTTCAAGGCTTTGATCTGCCATCCACTTTTCATTTTCAGAAACCCAGGCAGGTCCGTACCTTGTTCCTCTCCAAAAAATAAACTTAGCAGGATTATTATCAAAGCAAACTACGATATCAGGATCCTGATCAACAGGCCAGAGGTTATCCCAACCCGGGTAGTATTTCAATTTTGTATAAAACGCACCAAAATGACCCGGATTCTTTTCAATTGAAGGCAACCTGCGAATCTGAATATCCGGCACTCCGGGTTTAACCTTTAAAAAATCGCCTTTAACCTGGGCTGCTGTCAATGGCGTATCAAACATTTTTATATCATCAATAATTCCATCCAACCCGTAATATGTTTCCGCGGTGCCCCATGTCCTGATGGTATTACTGGGTCTTCCTGGCACTGCAACCATTCCAAGTTTACAACTGGTTTTTAAAGGATAGGTTAACGAGCCTTTGATCGCCAGGGAGGAAACAAGTACACCGTTTATATAGAGCGCCATTTCTTTATTTGCCTCATAAACACCCGCAATGTGTAACCATTTTCTAAGGGGCATTGTTTCGCTGGCACTGGTACAGGATATCCATTGCTCATTGATAGCTGTTTGAAAAGAAACCTGCCCATAAGGGCCAATCATAATTCGATATCCTTTTACTTCATCAGATTCTGTAGTGATCACCGGGCACCAGTTCAATGGGTATTCTGCCAAAGAGACCCATGCCTCTATTGTGAAAGCAGCTCCTGGTTTCACAATATCTTCCGCTTTACGGATAACCCTGGTGGTAAATCCATCAAGTCGTAATGCCTTTCCGGTCACTCCCTCTACCCATTCAAAATTACCTTCAATGGTATCTGTGATATTGGTTGATGCTTCAATTACCCCCCTGTTCTTTATCGTTTCAAAATCCCATTTTATAACCGGTGTTTGAGCTATAATTGCATTTTGCGTGATCAGCGTGGACAACAGTAATGTGATGAAAAAATTTAAGTTTGGTTTCATTGCTTGATCTTGATCGGGTTTCTCAAAACTTTAGTTTAGTGCACTGGCTCCCAATTTGTGAACCTGGCTAAAAGTATTGGTTTAAGTTACTTTGCTATTGCCTGACTTGTAACAATTGGCACGTAACCAATTTCCATACCTTTCGGTGGCGTAACTAACAATGCCGAATCTATTTTCACTAATTGTTTTCCATCTCTTGGTGGTGGCATATATTCATTTTTAACACCCCAATTTTTTTGTATTTTTTCAATAGTTGCTTGCAGATCCGCTTTGGCG
>JAYTOS010000493.1:0-1071 GCA_043747705.1 Bacteroidota bacterium | reverse complement strand
TTCCTCAACCGGATGGTGAACAAGATTGTGGAAGTGTACCAGCAGGAACTACATATTTATACCGGCGACTATGAATTTTATGAGCAGGAAAAGATGATCCGGATAGATATGCAGCAGAAAGCTTTTGAAAACCAGCAGGATTATATCCGCCAGCAGGAACGTTTTATTGAACGCTTTAAAGCCAAAGCCAGTAAGGCTGCACAGGCACAAAGTGTGCAGAAACGATTGGATAAAATAGATAAGATCGAAGATGTTAAATTGGAACGACCCGATCTGCGGATAAACTTTCAGTTAGATAAAGTTCCCGGTAAAGTTTTGGTAGAGCTGAAGGATATAAGTAAAAATTTCGGCCAGCTGAGGATAGTAGAACATGCCGTTGCAGAAATAGAGCGTGGTGATAAAATAGCCCTGATCGGCGCCAATGGCAAAGGTAAATCCACTGTATTACGAATGATTGCCGGAACTGAGCCTTTTAGCGGCAAACGCGCATGGGGCCACAATGTAGAAGAAAGTTTTTATGCACAGCACCAGCTAGAGGCACTCACACTCAACCATAATATATTGGAAGAAATGCAGCAATGCGGCAGCAAAAAATCTGATGTTGAACTACGCAGTTTATTAGGTGCTTTTCTGTTTAGCGGGGAGGATGTGGACAAAAAAATAAAAGTATTGAGCGGAGGCGAAAAAGCACGGGTTGCTTTGGCCAAAACGATTGTGAGTAAAGCCAATTTTCTCATTTTGGATGAACCTACGAACCACCTCGATATGCACTCTGTTGAACTATTGGCAGAAGCTTTGAATAAATATGAGGGTAGTTATATATTAGTTAGCCACGACCGTTATTTTATTTCAAAAACCGCCAATAAGATATGGGAGATTGTTGACCATAAAATAAAAGAGTTCAAAGGCAGTTACCAGGAATGGGTTGACTGGAATGAACGCATGGCGAAGATAAATGCCGAGAAACAGAAATTGGGTGTACCAGATATCAAAGCAGAAACAAAAAACCCGATAAAGGCTGAAACGGTTCAACCGAAACCTGTGGTAAAAGAAAATGCACCTGTAAACAAT
>JAYTOS010000492.1:0-13420 GCA_043747705.1 Bacteroidota bacterium | reverse complement strand
AAGTAACCGGACAAGGCAAGACAAACACTGATAACTAAGTTTTATGTTAAACGGCGCACAGCGAAAGGATTTAAAGAAAAAGCCCACGCTTCTGTTTTTTATTGTGGAGAGTGCCCTATTTTTCAGAAAATACACTGGGTGGATAGTTTTTTTATTGAGCTTTTTCTATATTACTGCAGAGGTTGTATATTAGGGTATGCGAAAGATATTCCTTCTTCTATGGCTTTGCCCCCTGTTTGCATTATCGCAATCATTAAGCCCGGAGCGGGTTGCTAAAATAAAATCTGCCACTGTTCGTGTATCTATTGAAGGAAGCCGGGAAACCGGTACAGCCTTTTTTATATCGGCATCCGGCGAATTATTAACCTGCTGGCATGTGATCGAGCCGGCTTTACGCCGCGATTCGGTGGGTAACCTGGTGCGTATTTTACCGATATATATTCAGTCGGCAGACGGAACAAAAACACAAGTATCCATTCCCGCTGTTTTTTACCAGCAACTATACCTCAGTGCCCGCAGTAATGATTATTGTTTGCTCTCTCCGGTAAAGCCTTTTACCAAAACGGTTATTTTTTTTAACCCCGGTAATCTCAGCAAAGTGGCAGAAGGACAGGAAGTGTATACCTGTGGTTATCCCAATGGTATGGCCCAGCCTTTTATATCCAAAGGCATACTGTCAACCAAATACATTGACAGCTCTACCTATATTATAAAGAATGGTGTAGAAAAGAAACTCAACCGCGAAGTGGCATTGCTGGACCTTACCCTTAATAAAGGGAATGCCGGAGGCCCTATTATTACATTAGGTACTACCATTGCCGATGATGAAGTAATTGGTATTGCCGATTTGATGATAACACCTTTTGGGCAGACCGCCGAAGAGATACAGGTAATTTCCAATGCAAAGTCAACCACCGCCGATACGGATGATCCAGGTGCGGCAGCCATGGGTATTGTGCTGAGTTCTATGAAACTGGTTTCTTCTGTTATCAATAATTCTACACATGGTATCAGTGCCTGTTTATCGTTAAATCAATTTTTAAACGATATCAAGACATTAAAAAAATAAACTCTTTTTCGAAACCGGCAATAAGGAGAACCTATAACACAAAAAAACCGCGGGTCTCTCAGCCCGCGGTTTTTTGTGGTTACTATGCTTTCCGATTAATATTTACCGTGCAATGCATCAAATTCTTTGTATTTCGCATCAAAAGTATCAAAGGCTTTTGCATCTTTACCCCGCATCCTGTCACGTTTGTACGCATACAGGTTAGCCAGGAAATCAACTGATTTATTAAGTACACCTTTTTCCGTATTGTTCCTGCCGGGCTTATCTTTCAGTACGGTATATGTTTTTTCGAGCCATTCAACAGCTACGTCAAGATTTTCCATCAGTGGTTTTTCAAGGGCGGCGTTTGCCTGCTTTATAGGATCCAACTGGACTTTGAATTTGGCATCTGCGGCAGCTTTTTTCTTTGGGTCTTTTTCCACGACCCTGTCGGCATTAAGTGCCTGCATAGCCCTAATATTTGAGGCAAACATATCATCATACTCACCATAAATATTGTAGTAGATAACCCCTACGTTAAAAGCGGCAATACCATTTTGCGGGTTTTTGCCAAATGCTTTTTTAAAGGCTTCGGCTGCTTTTAAAGTGTAGGTACGCAACCTGGCACTATCCATGTTTTTTTCTTCATTTTTTGCTTTCACAAACAAGTCGCCAAACTGGAGGTATTTGATCTCGCTTAAGGTTCCGGCAGCATCTTCCTTATCGTACATTCCTGTTTTCTGGGTAAGGTTAAAATTTTTATCCATGAATTCTATCTCAAATTCTTCCCATGGTTCTTTCGGATATAATTCCTTCCCCACAGCAACATATTTTTTAAATAATTCTTCATTCTTTGTTGCGGTGTAATGAGCTGCTAAAAATTTATAAATGTCTACATAGTCCTTTCCGGATACTTTATTGTCAGCCAGTATCCTGTAATATTTAACTGCGTTATCCGGTTTTGTTGCATTCTGATATGCATACCCGGCGTACAATACGGATGTGGTATCAAAGGCGAGTGAGGCATTGGTCCATTTATTTTTTATGATAAGGTCTATATAATAAATAGCCGACTCAAATTGTTGTGCTGCATCTTCCCATTTCTTGTCGTTAAATATTTTAATGCCACCATTGTAAGCATTCGAATACATATCAAAATACCCCTGGGCACCTTTTTCTTTTACCTGGGCAAAAGAAGGGTCCATTTCAGCATATTTTTTAAAGGCATCATCCGCATCTTTACTTAATGAAGCATATTTTTTACTCAGTATCGGATCTTTACTGTTTATGAGTGCCGCATATATAGTTGCTTTCCAATACCAGGCTTCCGCCTTGGCCTGGGCTTTGGGGTCGGCCATCACTTTGTCTATTTCTGTTTTTGCATCTTCAAATTTGCTGATCAAATAAGATGTCTTCACTTTTGTAAAATCCTGCGCATGTACCAGTTGAATGGCAGTCACAAGCATAGCAAACAATAAAAGCTTCTTCATAATGGAGGGTTTATTATTGATTTTCAGTTGTTATATCGTTGTTATCTTCTGTTTTTGTTTCGTTTGTTCCGGGTTCGGGTTCCTTACTTTCTTCTACAGGCGTTATTTCTTCTTCCTGTTCTTCTATTTGCGAAATGGCTGCAATCTCATCGCCTTCATCCAGCCTAATCAATGTAACACCCTGTGTGGCCCTTCCGGCTGCACGGATATCTACAATGCCTGTTCTGATGGTTACGCCGGATTTACAGGTGATGATCAGGTCTTCTTTCTCCGTTACATACAAAATACCTACCAAACGTCCTGTTTTCTCTGTTACATTGATAGTTTTAACACCTTTACCTCCTCTGTTGGTTATCCGGTACTCGTCTATGGCGGTACGTTTGCCAAAGCCTTTTTCACTAACCACGAGAATCGTACGACTGGCATCTTCCTTGT
This sequence comes from Bacteroidota bacterium, assembly GCA_043747705.1. Classification (GTDB taxonomy): domain Bacteria; phylum Bacteroidota; class Bacteroidia; order Chitinophagales; family Chitinophagaceae; genus Sediminibacterium. The sequence continues at coordinate 10,447 of JAYTOS010000492.1, read as the reverse complement.
TTACGCAGATCATTCCTACCACTTCATCGGTATTGTCATCTACTTCAATCCCCGCTACACCAATGGCTCCCCTGCCGGTTGGGCGAACTTTTGCTTCGGGGAAACGGATGGCACGGCCACTTTTTACCGCGAGCATGATCTCTTTATTGCCGTCAGTCATTTCCGCAGATAACAGTTCATCACCTTCATTTATAGTGATTGCGATTACACCGTTGGCCCTTGGCCTGCTGAAATCTTCCAGGGATGTTTTTTTGATGATTCCCCTCTTCGTACAAAGTACGATATAATGGGTTTGAACGTATTCCTTATCGTCTAATTTCTTAACGTCAATAATCGTTTTCACCTTATCATCGCCCGGTAACTGTATAAGGTTTTGAATGGCCCTTCCCTTACTTTGTTTTTCTCCTTCGGGGATTTCATATACCCGCATCCAGAAACAACGCCCTTTTTCAGTAAAGAACATCATGGTATCGTGTGTAGATGCTACAAACAGGTGTTCTACATAATCTTCTTCCCTTGTTTTAGAACCAACTGCTCCCCTGCCGCCCCTTCGCTGCTGGCGGTATTCGGTGGCTGAAGTTCTTTTAATATAACCTAAATGTGATATGGTAATAACCACGTCTTCATCTTCTATCAGGTCTTCAATGCGCATTTCTTCGGCGAGATATTGGATCTCACTTTTGCGTTCATCGCCGAATTTCTCTTTTACTTCGAGTAATTCTTCTGTGATGAGTGTATAGCGGAGTGGTTCACTGGCCAGTAATTCTTTCAGGTGTTTGATGGTGGCGATCAGTTGATTGAATTCATCAACGATCTTATCACGTTCCATACCCGTTAAACGTTGTAAACGCAGTTCCAGTATGGCTTTGGCCTGTTCTTCCGACAAACCGTCTTCCTGTTTGTAAAACTCATTGGCAAGGTCTGAGAAGATATCCTGGTTAAGGTACCATTTCTCTTCGCGGCTTTTTTGTATCAAAGCCTGTTTGGCTTCATCGGGTGTACGGCTTGCGCGGATCAGACGGATCACTTCATCCAGATGATCTAATGCTTTTAAATAGCCCTCGAGTATATGCGCCCTGTCTTCTGCCTTGCGTAATTCAAATTTCGCCCGCCTGATCACCACTTCCATTCTGAATTCGATGAATTCGGTAATAAGGTCTTTCAGGTTCATAATACGTGGGCGGCCCTTGCTGAGTGCCACGTTATTGATACCGAAACTTGTTTGCAGTTCGGTGTATTTGTACAGCTGATTGATGATCACCTGTGCAACAGCATCGCGTTGTTTCAGTTCAACAACGATACGGGTGCCTTCCTTGTTACTTTCATTGTTTACGCCGGATACGCCTTCGATGGTCTTATCATTTACCAATTGACCGATCCGGTCTGTTAACGTATCCCTGCTTACCTGGTAAGGCACTTCTGTAATCACGATCTGTTCGCGGCCATTGGCCTTCATATCCACATGGCACCTGCCACGCACGACTACTCTGCCACGTCCGGTCATCAATGCCTCTCTCACGCCTTCCATTCCGTAAATAATACCACCTGTTGGAAAATCGGGGGCTTTTACATAGGTCATAAGTTCTTCTATGGCGATATCACGGTTACCTATGTAGGCGATACAACCATCTACTACTTCACGAAGATTATGGGGCATCATATTGGTGGCCATCCCTACTGCGATGCCGGAAGAGCCGTTTACCAATAATTGCGGGATGCGCGTGGGCAATACGGTTGGTTCCTTTAATGAATCATCGAAGTTGAGCTGGAAATCAACCGTATCTTTTTCAATATCATCCAGCATAGCTTCTGCCACCCTGTGTAATCGTGCCTCGGTATAACGCATGGCAGCCGGCGGATCTCCATCCTGGTTACCAAAATTTCCCTGGCGGTCTACAAGTGTATACCGCATAGACCATTCCTGGGCCATCCTCACCAAAGTATCATAAATGGATTTATCGCCGTGGGGATGGTATTTACCCATTACTTCACCCACAATACGGGCTGATTTCTTAAAAGGTTTATTACTCGCATTGCCCAGTTCACTCATTGCATACAAAACGCGGCGGTGAACGGGTTTAAAACCATCCCTTACATCGGGTAAGGCCCGGCCTACAATTACCGACATTGAATAATCAATGTATGCGGTCTTCATTTGCTCTTCAATATTTACCCGTATAATGCGATCGTTATCGGCTGTTTGTTCAGGTAGCTGGTTCTCTTCCATGTGTGTATTCCCGTGATAAATTTAGGTTCAATGATAGGGTGCAAAACACACCTATTTTCAGGGATGGCGAAGATAGCTTTTTTGAGGGGTAAATAGTGCCGGAAACAGCGGTTTTTTGATAGGTTTTATCCACAGTTGTGGAAGATAAGAACTTCTACGTTTTTGATGTGGGGGCGTGGAAAGCGACTATAATATTAACCGTTTTTTTTCTTCGCTTAGCTATGTGAAGAATGGCATTGTTTATCATTACTATCTTTAGGCATTAAAATCACCGCGCATTAACAATTTTGAGTATGAACCCAATGAAACATATCCTTCTTTTTGGTGCCGGCAAATCTGCCACTGTTTTAATTGATTATTTAAAAATAACCGCTACAGAAAAAAACTGGCGGGTTACTGTTGTTGATGAGAATCTCGACGCAATTCTATCTAAAGTAGGCCATCATGAACTGGTAAAAGCTGTGCGGCTCTCAATTGAAAATGAAAAAGAAAGACAGGATTTGATTGCAGACGCTGATGTGGTTATTTCTTTACTACCCGCGGCATTGCATTACCTGGTGGCATTGGACTGTATTGCCTTTTCAAAACATTTATTAACGGCCTCCTATGTTGATGAAAAGATACAGGCATTGGCCCATGCTATAAAAGCCGCAGGAATTTTATTTCTCTGCGAGATGGGTTTAGACCCTGGTATTGACCACATGAGTGCCATGCAATTGATACACCGGATTAAAGAGGAAGGTGGCCATATCAGTTCTTTTATATCTCATTGCGGCGGCCTGGTAGCGCCTGAAAGCGATGATAATCCCTGGCATTATAAGATCAGCTGGAACCCGAGGAATGTGGTTTTGGCAGGAAAGTCAGGAGCGGTGTATAAGGAAAAGTCAAAAGTCAAAAGTCAAAAGTATGAAACGCTTTTTGGTAATTGCGGGGAAGTTGGTATAGAGGGGGTTGGGCAACTGGCTTATTATCCTAACAGGGATTCGTTGAGTTATATTCCTGTTTATCAGCTGGAGGAGGCTGAAACTTTTATAAGAACCACATTACGTTATCCTGATTTTTGTAAGGGCTGGGAGAAGGTAGTTGAACTTGGATTAACAGATGCGACAACCGTTCATCAGACAGACAGTTTATCAATTGCTTCCTTTTTCGAATTGCATTTCCGACAGAAAGGCATCAGTCCCATGTTTACGGATAAACGTTTGCAAGAGCAGTTTAATTTTTTAGGACTGACTGACGAAACATTGATCAATAAAAGTGCCTGCAGTTCGGCGGAAATACTTCAGTTTATAATTGAGCACAAATGGGCATTACAACCGGCTGATAAGGATATGGTGGTGATGCTGCATGAGATTGAGTATGAAGTAAAAAATAAAAAGTCAAAAGTAAAAAGTTCATTGGTGGTGAAGGGAGAAAACAACTTGCGAACGGCTATGGCTACGACTGTGGGATTACCATTGGGTATTGCAGCGATTTTATTGCTGGAAGGAAAGATCAATGAAACCGGTTTACATATCCCGATCATTCCCGGCATTTATGAGCCGGTATTAAAAGCTTTGGAGAAGCATGGTATTTTATTTCATGAAACACACGGGTAAAATTTAATAAACTCTGCGTACCTCTGTATACTTTGTGGCCTCTGCGTTGAAAACCAGTACGATGCTTTAGTAATTTTTTTAACGCAGAGGCCACAAAGTATACAGAGTTGCACAGAGGGCTTATCTACTTTTTTTCTTTTCTGGTTTATTTTTTGACTTCTGACTTTTATCTTCTTCTCCTCCCCCTGCATCCATCACCCATTCATAATCCAATTGCCTTTTTTCGAGGTTGGCGGATACGACACGTATCCATACTTTATCGCCCATTCGGAAGGTGCGGCCACTTCTTCTGCCCACCAAACTATAATCACCTTCTACCTGCCGGAAATCATCATAATCAGATAAGCCGATGATACTTACCAGCCCTTCGCATTTATGCGCAACGGTTTCCACCCAGAAACCAAAACTGGATACTCCGCTTACCACGCCTTCAAATACTTCACCTAAATGATCTTTCAGAAATTCTACCTGTTTGTATTTATTACCGGCACGCTCACATTCCATAGCCGCTCTTTCCCTTTCACTGCTGTGCTTGCATTTCTCTTCCATCTTCTTGTCATTGATGGGCTTGTCTTCTATAATGGATTGCAATACCCGGTGCACCAACACATCGGGGTAACGGCGGATAGGTGAAGTAAAATGGCAATAATGTTCAAATGCCAAACCATAGTGGCCAATATTTTCTGTTGTATAAATCGCTTTCGCCATGGTGCGTATGCCTAATTGCTCCAATACATGTTGTTCGGGGTTGCCCCTGGCTTCGGCAAGCATGCTGTTGAAACTATGTGCAATGGCTTGGGGGGATGAGATATCAAATGTATGGCCGTGTTTTTTTGCAAAGACTATAAAAGGCGCGAGCTTTTCTTTATCAGGCTGATCGTGCACGCGGTAAGGGAAAGGCAGTGATTTTTTATTGATCTTGATTTTGGCCACATTTTCCGCCACCGTTCTGTTTGCCAGCAACATAAATTCTTCGATCAACTGGTGGGCCTCTTTACTTTCTTTGATTACCACACTAATGGGCTTTCCTTTTTCATCCAGTTTGAAACGAACTTCCTGTGAAGAGAAATTGATTGCTCCCTTGCTAAAACGTGTTTTGCGTAAGCGCTGCGCGATATCATTCAACAATAAAATTTCTTCTTCATGTTTGCCTTTCTTTGTTTCGATGATCTCCTGCACATCTTCATACGAATACCGGTGATCGGAATGGATGGCTGTTTTTCCCAACCAGTATTGTTTTACTTCTCCTTTGTTAGTCATTTGAAAAATGGCAGAAAAAGTAAATTTATCTTCATGCGGACGGAGTGAGCAGAGTTCATTGGAAATTCTTTCGGGCAACATTGGGTTCACCCGGTCGGGCAGGTAAACGGATGTAGCCCGTTTATAGGCTTCTTCATCCAGTTCTGTTTCGGGTATTACATAATAACTTACATCGGCAATATGCACACCGATTTCGTACATCCCACTGCTTAGTTTTCGTATAGAGATCGCATCATCAAAATCTTTTGCATCAACCGGGTCTATGGTGAACGTGAGTATGTCGCGACAATCTTTTCTTTTTTTCAGTTCTTCACTATCCAATACATCGGGGAGCCTAGCGGCTTCTTCCATAACATCTTCCGGAAAAAATAATGGGAACCCTGCCTGTGCCAGCAGTTCTTTCATAGCCGCATCATTCTCATCTTCGGGTAACATAACACTTACGATGGCACCTACGGGTTTTTTATCATCTTTATCCCATTTTACTAACCTTGCCACTACCCTGTCTTTATTTTTGGCGCCGTTCAAATCACTTAGAGGAATAAACAGGTCGGGCATGGGTTTATCGGTATCGGGGATAAAAAAAGCATAGTTGGTAGAGAGTTGAAGATGACCAATAAACTCTGTTTGTTTGCGGGTAACCACTTCTGTGACCTTTCCTTCTTTTTTTCCAGTGCGCAGGTTTTCTTTCACCACTTTTACGCGAACAGTATCTCCGTTGAGTGCGGTCGTAAAATCGCCGGGGCGAACCAGTACATCACCTTCCACATTTTCTACGATCACATAACCCATTCCTGACCTGGTTACTTCCAACCGGCCTTTGAGTGTTACCTGTGCGGTTATCTTGGATTTTGACTTTTGTTTTGATTTCTTCTTGTTCATGATACGGGATTGAAACTAAAGTTCCTGATAAAATCAGTAACCAGTTCATTAAATTGTTCACCTTCCTCAAATAAGAAATAGTGTTTGATGGGCAAAACGTACATAGGCAGTGTTGCCAGCTGTTCACTGAACTTCAGCAGCCGTACCGCATCCTTTTCGGTGGTTAGGATCAGTTTGTCTTTTGCGGTGATTTCTTCAAATTTTGATTTGATCTCATTCAGGTCGTCTATTGAAAAAATATGATGGTCAGAATAATCTTGCTGGTAATAAGTATGGGTTTTTTCGAGCAGGTATTCTTTTAATGGCTTGGGATTGGCGATACCACAAACCAGCAATACTTCATCCCTCGGGGTGATCAGCCATTCGTCATCGTGGTTAAAAATATGATAAGGTGTGCCGTATTCTATGGTGGTGAAAAATATTTTCTGCACAGCACCAGGGTTTAGGCTTCGGATGGCTTTTTGTTTCATTTCTGCGGAAAGGTCGTACGGGCATTTTGTTACGATAATGATCTGCGCCCTTTTTGCAGAGGCCCATTCATCTCGGAGGTCGCCGGTTGGCAAAAAGAAATCATGCGAATAGAGGTTATTGTATTCAGTTAACAGGATATTCAATCCCGCCCTTACGGTGCGGTGCTGAAAAGCATCATCTAAAATAATGACCTGCAGATTGGGTGTATCCTGTAACAAATGTGGGATACCCACAATCCTTTCTTCGCAGGAGGCCACTGCAATATCGGGGAACTTGCTATGGAATTGCATGGGCTCATCACCAATCTCCAGTGCAGTGGTTGATGTGTTAGCCAATGCATAACCTTTTGTTCTTCTTTTATAACCCCTGCTCAGCGTCCCTACTTTGAACCTGGGTTTCAGCAAAGTGATTAGGTATTCTACCATGGGCGATTTGCCGGTTCCACCAACGGCCAGGTTGCCTACGCAAATCAACGGAAAATTAAATTCAGCGGATTTGAAGTAATTGTTATCGAAAAGCCGGTTACGGATAAAAATGATAATGCCATAGATAACCGCTATCGGTAACAATAAAACACGGAAAGATTTCAGGAATAACGTGTTAAAATTCATAGTTGTGTTGCGGAGTAATACAGTAAGTTAAAGGTACATCAAATTGACCGGTGTCGGTTATTTGATCAACCGGCTCAAAATACGAAAAGCCTATCTTAACAATATTTTCTCTGCAGCCGGCGAGGTATCGGTCGTAAAATCCCTTTCCATAACCCACCCTATGGCCGTTTTTATCATAGGCCAGTAAGGGTACCAATACCAGATCTACTTTTTGTGGGTGCACCACACTCCCTTCTTTGGGCTCGGTTATTCCCCAGGTATTGGTATGATATACCGTATGTTCATTGATGGCCAAAGCCGTCATTTGATTTGTCGAAGTATCGGTTATCGGGTAGCAAATAACCAGTCCCGGAACCATATGCCTGAGATAGCCTGTAAACAAATGTGTATTCGGTTCGGCCTGGTTACTTAGTGGCCAATAGGATAATACCGTCTGGATGGCTGCATAGTTGAGTTGTTGAAACTGAAGTAATAGCAGATCATCCAGTTTCAACAAATCGCTGGAATGAAGTTCTGCACGTTTGGTTTTATATAATTGCCGAAGCATTTGTTTGGTCATGTTATATAGTCAGTTTCTCCTGCAGTGATCTTTGCAAACCTACAGCTTGTGACCGAACAGATGCGCGATCTATCACCGCTAATTTTGGAATTGAGCCGATAGATGGATAGCCGCTCCATTGAACGATTTCGTTTTCATACTGCATATAATCATCATTAAAAATCCATCCCAACACATCTATGCCTTTGCTTTTGCAATAAGCGGCGGTGAGTAAGGAATGATTGATACTGCCAAGATAGTTCCTGCTGACAAGTATCAGTTTTGCCTGCAATTGAATAATAAGATCAGCCACCATTAATCCATCTGCCAATGGAACCAATAATCCCCCTGCCCCTTCTAATACCAGCTGCTTTGGTTTTGCTGACTCCATAATTATTGTTGCCGCTTGCAGGATAGCTTTTACCTCAATCGTAACGCCGTCATTCCTTGCAGCAATATGTGGTGAGGCAGGCGTGTTCAGTTTATACAATTCGGGGTGCACTACCGAATTTGTATTCGTAAGAAGCTCTTTCACAAGTTGTGCATCTGTACCATCTTCAAACCCCGCCTGTACCGGTTTCCAGTAATCAGCCCCTAAAGCTTCTGTGATGATCGCAGCGACAAGTGTTTTACCAACATCTGTTCCAATACCTGTTATGAATATGGGTTGGCACATAGGGTATTATTAAAATAAGAATGAACCATTAAATATATTCTCCGTGTACCTCGTTTTCTCAGGCTCCCTGTGTTTAAAATAAATACCTAATGCTGTTTTTAACAGCGAGAGTTTACTCATTTACAAAGAAAGAAAATAAAGTACTACCATAATTGCGTTCGAAACTAAACCCCGGAAATTTCTGGTATTGGTTTCGGGGTGTATGTTCCAATACGAAGAAGCCGGCTTTGTTAATTAATTGGCGGCTTACAATGATTTTAGGCAATTCATCAATACTTCCTAATGCATATGGCGGACCGGCAAATATAAAATCGAATGTTTCTGTACAGGTATTAAGGTATGCAAACACATCCATCTTAAGCACTTTGCAATTTTGGACACCCAGCATATCAAGATTCATTTTAATGAAGCCGTGCATGGTATTATCTTTCTCAATAATGGTGAGATCGGCAGCGCCCCTCGAGGCCAGTTCATAACTGATACAGCCAGTACCACCAAAGAGGTCGAGTATTTTGATCCCTTCAAAGTCCATGCGGTTTTGCAGAATATTGAACAGCCCTTCTTTAGCTATATCGGTGGTGGGCCTGGTATGGGGCATATTTGTGGGAGGGCTGATCTTTCTCCCACCCCATTTACCTGAAATAATCCTCATACAGCCAGTTTATAAAAAGGGGTAAAATAGTGCGCCGGATAAGCTGCCATTGCTAAAGCAAATGCACCTTCTACCTGAATGGTATCAAATGAAATGCGGCCAAACAGTTTTACAAATTGCTGGTGCAGGGAAGATCCGGGGTCATACATACCGCTTACCTCAAGGTTGGAATGATCATTATCAATACCAAATTGTTTGATCAGGCTAAGCACATAATACAGCACATCATTATCAGCCTGGTATTGGAATGACTGTATCAGTTGTAGTTTTTTATCCTTCGCTAAAGCGAGGATGAAATGATGATTGTAGAACTGTATCTTAAGAAAATGATTATCGAGCTGATCCCTGTGTAAAATATCATCCAATATCCTTGAATAGGTATGATGGGGTTTGTACAATAAAAAATGTCGACCTACCAATTCATGAATAGATTTTCTTACCCTGTATGCATTTACCATATTTGACCCGGGCAGGATATTGTCGTATTTGATTTCATGACGGTTGCTTTCCCCATATATAAGTGACAGATAATCCTCCGCAGCTGTCGCACTGAATTTTTCTTCAGGCATGATGATGGCTTCTTCAAAATTATAATAACAAAGGGTATCGCGGAAAAGCCTGTTTAGTATTTGTGAGGAAGCTTTCACTTCATAAAAAATATCACTCCAGTCGTTACTATTTTTTTCTATTCCGAAAACCTCCAGTTCTTCTACTTTTTGTAATTCCATGTTTTTTACCATACAGGCTACCTGGCTGTTACCGATTTCGAGAATGAGTTGATGGGTGCCGGTGGTATCCTGTGCATCGTTATAAATACCAATTATCTTTTGTGCCATGGGTTTCAATTGCCATGCAATGATATAAAAAAAGAACGGGCTATTGAAAGCGATGTGGGGAAACAGCAAAATAGTAGCTTTGTAACACATTATGAGCAGTATTTCTTCCGGCATCAACCTCAAGGTCAATATCAGTAATAAGCAGATACTTGGTATCGCCCTGCCAATAACGGCCGCCATCATTGTTCCGCAGATCAATTTTATCACAAATAATATTTTCCTGGGTGGTTTGGGGCAACGTGCATTGGCTTTGGCCGGGATTACCGGTGTTTATTACCTCATTTTTGCAGTTGCCGGCCATGGATTGAATAATGGGTTACAGGCATTGATTTCACGGCGTGCCGGTGAGAACAGGATTGATGCGATAGGTAACCTGTTTTCTCAGGGTATTCGTATAGCGATTGTATTTGCCGTTTTGGGTATCCTGCTTACCTGGTTTGTGGCACCCTGGGTATTGGGATGGTCGCTGCATGATGCGGAGAGCGTTCGTGTTTGTGTAAACTTTCTGAATATCCGTATTCTCGGGTTGCCGTTTTTGTATGTGTACCAGATGCGCAATGCTTTACTGGTAGGCACTAACCAAAGTAAATACCTTATCGTAGGAACAGCTACTGAAGCTATTACCAATGTTTTTTTTGATTACGCTTTAATCTATGGCAAGTTTGGCATGCCAAACCTGGGTTTTAATGGCGCGGC
>JAYTOS010000491.1:0-6216 GCA_043747705.1 Bacteroidota bacterium | reverse complement strand
ATCAGAGGAATCTGCGATGCAGTTAGTAATGAGAGAGAATACAGCCGCCCCGGTTATACCACAGGCACAACCAAAGGCTTCTTTCGAAGACGATTCTATATTAGATGAAGTGGAAGATCAAAAGCGACGGGCAGCTGAAAGGATACAGAAACTCCGCAACCTTTCTTTCAATATGAATAATACAGCCGAATCTAACAGTGAGTTTGATGCTGTTCCGGCATATGTTCGCCGTAACATGGAATTGTTCGGCAGCACCCTTACTTCTGTAGAAAATTTTTACAGTAAATACACTGTAGGAAAAGATGAGAATGACCAAACACAGATCTCCACCATCAATACTTTTTTGGATGGTAAAAAACCTGACTAACCCTTGCTTGCTATAAGTTGTGTTTTAACCGTGATTTTAGTTGTGGCCCCCGATGATAAGTCGGGGGTTTTTTTGTTTTGCATCTCCCAAACTTTAATTACCCATCTTTGTTAGTCATAAGCAACCCGAACGCAAATAAAAAAGAGATATGCCAACAATAGTAATCACCGGCGGAACAGGAATGATCGGAAAACGGTTAACAGAATTGCTGATAGAGAAAGGATACGATATCATTATCCTCACTCGTCAGTCACCGGTCATTAGTCATCAGTCATCCATTAGCTATGCCAACTGGGATATTGCCAATCAGACAATAGACAATGTTGCCATTGCCAAAGCAGATTACATCATACACCTTTCCGGTGCCGGGGTAGCTGACAAGCGATGGACCGAGAAACGGAAACAGGAGATCGTTAGTAGCCGTACCCAGAGCAGTGCACTTATTGTGAAAGCATTGACAGAAATACCCAATCAGGTAAAAGCAGTGGTTAGTTCTTCTGCCATCGGTTGGTATGGTGCTGATACTGACGCAAGCCGTAAAAATGGGTTTACAGAAGACGCAAAAGCTGATACTGAATTTTTAGGTGAAACCTGCAGGCTATGGGAAGAAAGTATAGCACCTGTTACACAATCAGGTAAACGTTTGGTGAAATTAAGAACTGGTATTGTATTAAGTAATACAGGTGGTGCTTTGGCAGAATTCAGGAAACCGTTACGGGCAGGTATTGCCGCTATTTTAGGTAATGGCCAACAGGTAATTAGCTGGATACATGTTGATGATCTTTGCCGGATGTATATCCATGCCATTGAAAACGAAGAAATGAGCGGGGCCTTTAATGCAGTGGCAGGCTACCCCGTAACCAATAAATACCTCACACTCGCTTTGGCAAAAAAAATGCGCGGGATTTTTTACATACCTCTCTATATCCCATCATGGGTTCTCAGAATTGTATTGGGTGAAATGAGTATTGAAGTATTAAAAAGCGCTACTGTCAATTGCCGTAAAATACAAACAACCGATTTCAATTTCTATTATCCAACTATTGAAAAAGCGTTAGGGGTATTGAGTAAATAAAACTTCTCTGTGTGCCTCTGTTAATTTTGTGACCTCAATGTTAAAAGCACCACTAAGGCTTTAGTAATTATTTTTAACACAGAGGTAGTTATAGATCTCTCCGTTTATGCACTGCATAACAAATCAACCAGATAACGGTTGTCAAAAGAATCGTGTATACCACATGTTCTGGCACAAGTCCCAACGCATGGTCGTAACTGGCTTTTGCATCCTTCCCAAACCTTGAGAAAAAAGCCGGTGCGGGAATAATTCGGTCAGATATTTCGAATGGCAGGAACCTGCCAATATCATCCATTTTAAACCTCGCATACGCAACAGCGATGTTTTCTACCACCAAATAATAAAAAAGAAAGATACCCAAAGCGATGAAAGCTTTTTTTACCAGGTATCCTAATAAAAAAGCAATAGACAGCTGCGCAAAGGTTTGTAATAAAAATAAAGGTATATACTGCAGTTGTGAGCTCCACTGGAATAAATTGGAACTGTCTGCATAGATACCAAAACTGCCGGCTACTAGAAGATACACAAGCGTAGCCATAATCGAAACGATCATCACATCAAACAGTTTACTGGTAATGAACTGTGCCCTGCTCCAGCCATCAATAATGTTCTGGCGGTGGGTTTTGAACGTGTATTCATTGGTCACCAGCATGATCACCAGTATAGATGGCAGTAAGATAAAGAAAGATGAAAAATAGGCTACCGAATGCCATGTTTCAGGAAAAGAAAAAGGGTTACCCAGTAAAAGTTTCGCAACATTACTGGCCATTTCCTTTCCGGTAGTAGCTTTTAGATAACCATAATAGGTCATCGCGTTAATGCCGGGATAGGTTAATGCCACAATCCCCAACATCCACCAGAAAGCGCGATATTTTTTTATTTTAAGCCATTCAATTTTTATAAGAGCAAGCATGATAAGCAGTTTAAAATTAGTCGTTGGTTAATTCAAAGAATTTGGTTTCAAGGCTTTTCTTTTTTACCAATAGTAAATTCAGGGTAATGCCTTTTTCAAAACAGAAACGGTTAACTTCTTCCAGCTTCGCTGTGCCCACAGGGAAGAAAAGCTGTATCAGTTTTCCATCCTGTTTAATATGGGTATAACCGGGGAAGCCGGAAAGTGAGGCAAGCAACGCATGAGGGTCATTGGAAGACACTTCCACAATATCTTCATTGGCTAAAACTTCATCTACCTGTCCTGCGGTTAATAATATACCTCTTTTCATTATCGCCACGTGGGTACAAACTTTTTCAACCTCATCTAATAAATGGCTTGCCATAATAATGGTCTTTCCCCGCCGGGCCAGTTCTTTGATCAGCTCACGTATTTCTGCAATACCAACCGGGTCAAGCCCGTTGGTGGGCTCATCAAAAACCAATACCTGCGGATCGCCCAACAGGGCAGCAGCAATGGCCAATCTTTGTTTCATACCGAGGCTATAGGCACTGAACCGGCTTCTTTTACGTTCGGTTAATTTTACTATTTCCAGTACACGGTCAATTTCGGCTGAATCGCCGCGGCCGCTGATGGCCTGGGTAATATTCAGGTTATCCACGGCGGATAAATAGTGATAAAAATTCGGAGTCTCCAATAAGGAACCGATTTGCTTTCTTGTATCCGGCGAGCCGGGCTGACCAAACCAGGCAAAACTCCCGGCATCGGGTTTTAATATATCAAGTATGATGCTCAGCATGGTTGTTTTACCACTGCCATTGGGACCGAGGATACCAAATACAGAACCTTCCGGCACTTCATACGAAACGCCTTTCAACGCTTGTATTTGCCCATACGATTTTGTAATACCATTCAGTGAGAGAACAGGTAGCATATAACTTAGTTTAGTAGTACGGGTTAGGTTGTTATCCCGAAGATAATTAGATATTGATGATTTGCAGGCAATATTGATGAGGGTTGTTTCTGGATAGATTAACGGTAAAAATAATGGTATTGTTTCGGGCCAGCCTTTCTGTTCAATGCCCGGCTTCGTTGTGTCACACACTTTTACTGCAGTGCCATTGGCAGCATTTTTTAAAAATGTGGGTCCCTATTCCTGGCCACTTCGAGCGTGAGACTTTTGTGTCGGTTATCGCAGGTAGAGGATAATCAATATCAAGAATTAAATGGGTCTTGCCGTTAATAATTCTGCGTATTAACCGCAATGAATAACCTTTCATAAAAAATAAATTACAATGAATAGCTTCTCAAATAAGTAATTCAATAAAGCAATAAAAGCTTACAATATTGATTGGGGAGGAGGGAATTACGAGTTATTAATTACGAATTACGGATTAGTATTTGGGAAGAAGAGATTACGTAATTCGTAGTTGATACTTCGTAATTGGTAATTAGTAATTAATACCTATAAGTTAAAATTAATGAAAACAGAAAACATTATACAGCAAAAAAGTTTCGTATTCGCTATTCGAATAATCAACGCATGTAAATATTTAAAAAAAGAAAAACACGAGTTTATCATCGCGAAACAAATGCTTAGAAGTGTTGTGTCGATAGGTGAAAATGTTGAAGAGGCAATAGGGGCACAATCAAAAGCTGACTTTATTCACAAACTTTCTATTTCTTATAAAGAAGCAAGGGAAACATTGTACTGGCTCAGACTGCTTTATGCTACTGATTATTCAGATAAAGAAATGAGCGAAAGTCTGATTAAAGATGCTGAAGAGATCTGTAGGATTATTGGTAAAATTCAAATAACAATGAAGGGGGTTTAATTACGGATTATTAATTAAGAATTACGAGCGTACAATAACGTAATTCGTAATTAATAATCCGTAATTTAATACCATAAAATATCATTCACCGATAACCAATTATTATGCCTAACTATTACAGCCAACCCTCATTAAATATCCTCATCCGCGATTTGAGGACTTTAACAGGACAGGCTGTTAATGATAAGCTGATCTATCTTGATACTAAACTGTCTGATGTTGACAAAACAAGATTAGTCTATTTCGAATACCGCTACGAAGATTTCGATATTATACCTGAAATTGAAACGATAGCTATCAGTAAAATGACGGAAGCGGAAAACAAGGCGGTGAGCCTGCAGCTGCATTTATCCCCGTCACCTGTTATTATCCGTTTGGATAGGATTTTCCTGCAACAAATACTTTTCAAATTACTTTCTCAGTTAGTGGAAGGTATTCAGAATGGTTCAGTTATCAGTATCCATATTACTGATAGCGATGGAAAATGTATGGTAGAGGGAATAAACAGTTCAGCTGTGGCTGAGGAGCAAATAACAGAGGATTATTTCAAAAAATACAGGATAACCAATTCCCTGCAAAACCACGCTGCATCCGGCGAAGATGATTTATCAGTTTACAAAAAAATAACAGAAGATATGGGCGGTGAACTGATATACAACTTCACAAAAAAAAGCGAGAAAAATTATTTCAGATTGAAATTTGTTCTCGCTTGAGGTAAGTCAGAATTCAAAAATAAAAAGCCAAAATACATTATTTTTACTTTTTACTTTTTACTTTTGAATTTTTAATTCCTTATCGGTCTGCCGCTCTTTAACACACTCTGTATTCTTTCTAATGTTTTCTTCTCACCACAAAGACTTAAAAAGGCTTCTCTTTCAAGGTCAAGTAAATACTGTTCGCTTACCAGGCTTTGCTCGCTAAGATCGCCGCCGCACATAACGTAAGCAAGTTTTCTTGCTACCAATGCATCATGTTCGGTAGCATAATTACCCCGCCACATACCGTTGATGCCTGCCAGCATAGCGCCCAGTCCTAAACGGCCCATCACTTTTACGTCTTTGCGTTGTTGGGGAATGGAATAACCTTCATCATACATTTCTATTACACTTTTTTTGGCTTCTGCAATACGGCGGCCCGCATTCATTACTATTTCGTCATGGCCTTTGCGTAAAATACCCATATCAAATGCTTCCTGTGCAGAAGTGGCCACCCTGGCTGTTGCAATGGAGAAGAAACGATTTTTCAGTGTAACGGTTTCCGGTTCATCTTCATGCAGGTCATCACCGGCGCGAAGTGCGAACTCTTTGGTACCGCCCCCACCGGGTATCAGGCCAACACCTAATTCTACCAGGCCAATATAAGTTTCTGCCGCTGCGCAAATTTTATCGGCATGTAAATTCATTTCGCAACCACCGCCTAAAGCAAGGCCATGTGGTGCTGTCACAACAGGAATGGATGAATAACGAACCCGCATCATACTGTTCTGGAACATGCGGATGGCCATATCCAGTTCATCATACTCCTGTTCAATAGCCAGCATGAAAATCATACCTACATTCGCGCCGGCACTAAAATTAGCACCATCATTCGCTATAACCAATCCTTTAAATTTTTCTTCGGCAACAGTTATGGCTTTATTTAATCCTTCCAAAACTTCGCCGCCGATACTGTTCATTTTTGTGCTCCATTCAAAACCCGCAACCCCATCGCCGATATCATATAACCGGCAGGCACTGTTCTTCCAAACCAGTTTATCAGCATGGTTACTCAACACAATAAACGCTTCACCACCCGGAACGGTTTTATATGTTTTAGATGCCGCATCATAATACAAACGTTTGCCTGCTTCTACTTTATAAAAACTGGTAGCACCAGTTGCCAGCATCTCTTCAACCCAACCCGCAACCTGGTAACCAGCAGCTTTCATCGCTTCAACGGTTTTGGCTACGCCTACTACATCCCATGTTTCAAATGCACCAATCTCCCAGCCAAAACCGGCCATCATCGCATCATCCAAACGGTATATCTCATCACTAATCTCAGGTAT
>JAYTOS010000490.1:0-1067 GCA_043747705.1 Bacteroidota bacterium | reverse complement strand
AGTTTTTCTACTTTCTCTCTCGCTTCTTTATCAGATGCTTCATTGGCTTTTGCTTCGGCTTTCATTTTTTCTACTTCTTCTTTGCTTAAGCCGCTGCCTGCTTCTATGCGTATTTTTTGTTCTTTACCGGTGCCTTTGTCTTTTGCACTTACATGCAACATACCATTGGCATCAATATCGAACGTTACTTCAATTTGTGGTACACCGCGTGGTGCAGGAGGAATACCATCAAGGTTAAACATACCCAGGCTCTTATTCTGGTTTGCCATAGGCCTTTCTCCCTGCAATACATGTATCTGCACACCTGGTTGGTTATCGCTGGCTGTAGAATATACTTCTGTTTTTTTGGTTGGGATAGTAGTGTTGGATGAGATCATGGTTGTCATGATTCCACCCATGGTTTCAATACCTAAACCTAATGGTGTAACATCCAGCAACAATACATCTTTCACTTCTCCGGTTAATACGGCACCTTGTATGGCTGCACCCAAAGCAACTACTTCATCCGGGTTAACCCCTTTGTTTGGTTTTTTACCGAAGAATTTTTCTACAATCTCCTGTACTTTAGGGATACGTGTTGAACCGCCTACCAATATCACTTCATCAATCTGAGAAATATTATAGCCTGCATCTTTCAATGCGTCTTCGCATGGTTTTAAGCAACGTGCGAATAATTTATCTGCTAACTGCTCAAATTTTGCACGGCTCAATTTTACCACCAGGTGTTTGGGTACCCCATCCACTGCAGTGATATAAGGAAGATTGATCTCTGTTTCAGAAGAAGAACTCAATTCAACTTTCGCTTTTTCAGAAGCTTCTTTCAAACGCTGCAAAGCCATCGGATCTTTACGCAGGTCTATGGCTTCCTGTGATTTAAATTCATCAGCCAGCCAATCCATGATCACTTTATCAAAATCATCTCCACCCAAATGCGTATCGCCATTGGTTGATTTTACTTCAAATACACCATCACCCAATTCAAGAATAGAGATATCGAATGTTCCGCCACCTAGGTCAAAAACCGCGATTTTCTGATCGGCATGTTTTTTATCAAGCCCGTAAGCCAA
>JAYTOS010000489.1:0-9622 GCA_043747705.1 Bacteroidota bacterium | reverse complement strand
GGTATTACAAGAAAACAGGTATTAAGCCTTGCTGTTGCCAATGGAATGATCATTGAAGAAAGGGATATTTCATTGGATGATATCCGGTTGGCGAAAGAGGCATTCATAGCCAGTTCTACTAAAAGGATCGTTCCTGTGGTGCAGGTAGACGATAAGGTATTTGCACCCTGTACAAAAGAATCTGTAACTGTGTTACTTTATGATCTTTTGTTTAATAAAGAAAAGGAAACTGCGGCGTTTTTATCTTAATATTTTTCTTAGTCCATTACAGGCTACAGGGAATCAGATTAATGCAGAAATATTTCATTTCTAATAGTAGCAAGGGTTGTAAATCCATTATTTTAATCAGGTATGGTGTAATTTGTAGCCGATGCCGGCTACACCCGCTTATCATATCTACCCTTGCGGTGATCATGCTGTTACCATTGAACTGGGTGATACGGTGGATGCTGCCATCAATCAAAAAGTTATTGCCCTGTTTGCCTATTTGAAAAGGCAGCAGCTAAACGGTGTAAAAGATATTATACCCGCCTATCATACAGTTACCATTGTGTATGATGTTATATTGTTAAAAAAACAAGCCAACGATATTACTGCTTATGAAATGATCTGTGTACAAATAGAAAAAGCGATTGACAGTTTTACCGCGGAACCCCCAACCGCAGCCAGATTGATGCGTATCCCCGTTTGTTATGACTTGTCACTGGCACCTGATATTACATCATTGGCCGCCTTGCATAAAATAAGCATTGATGAAGTGATCCGTTTGCATACAGGAAAAACATACCGGGTATATATGATTGGTTTTTTACCAGGCTTTGCCTATATGGGAACAGTGGACGATAAAATTAGTACGCCCCGAAAGCCTCAACCCCGAACGTCAGTACCGGCCGGTAGTGTAGGCATTGCGGGTACACAAACAGGGATCTATCCGTTTAATTCGCCAGGGGGCTGGCAATTGATAGGGCAAACCCCTGTTCAATTATTTTCTGTAACCAGAGAAGATCCCTGTTATCTGCAACCGGGCGATGATATAGAGTTTTATTCGATCACTATTACAGAGTTTGAAAAATTAAAGCAGTTATGAGCCTCCGCATCCATAAAAGTGGATTATTAGATGCCCTGCAGGATAGTGGCCGTTATGGCTACCAGCACCTGGGTATTAATCCAGGCGGAGTCATGGACATATTGGCTATGAAAACAGCCAATGCATTGGTTGGGAATGATGCAGGCGAACCGGTTTTAGAAATGCATTTTCCCGCAGCGGAAATCGTATTTGAAACTATGGTATTGATTGCATTAAGCGGAGCAGATTTTTCGGCTACGATTAATGGCGATCCCGTTCCGATACTTCATCCAATAATTGTTCAACAGGGATCTATTCTGCGATTTGGAAAAAATATAACAGGTGCCAGGATCTACCTGGCTGTAGCAGGTGGATATACGACTAACGAATGGTTGAACAGCAGCAGCACCCACAAGCAAGTGAAAGCTGGCGGATTTGGAGGAAGGTCTTTGCAGAAAAATGATATTCTTTCCCTGAAAAAAAATAAAACTACCCGGGTATTATTAATGGATAAACCATGTATGGTTTATCCTTGGGAGGCTAAAGTGTCTGATTTATATGTTGTAAGTCCATTTAAGTTTATTCCGGGTGCAGAATATTTCTGCTTAACAGAAACCTCAAAACAACAATTGAAATCGGGTGTATTTACCATTGATCAGCAAAGCGACAGGATGGGTTATCGTTTGCGAGGGGAAAGTATAGGATTAGAAAGCTTTCGGGATCTGATCTCCACAGCCGTAACAAAAGGCACGATACAATTATTGCCGGATGGGCAGCTCATCATACTCATGGCCGACCACCAAACAACCGGCGGTTATCCCCGGATGGGGCATATAATCAGTACTGATTTCCCTTCTCTTGCGCAGTTGCGGGCGGGCGAAAAATTTTCTTTACAAAAAACAAATATTCCCACTGCTGAAAACCTGCTTATTGAACAGCAAAGGAATTTGCAACAACTCCAAAATGCCTGTAACTTCCGGTTAGAGGAGTATTTAAAGAATCATCAATAACCAAAGATCGCTTCTCCTGCAAATGGGAAGAACAATTAATGAATGTCGCAGACATCCGGCAACCAAAGGAGGATACCATGCATACAATTGATTTGAACTGCGATATGGGCGAAGGCTTAACAAACGATGCCCAACTTATGCCCTTTATCACAAGTGCCAATATTGCCTGCGGCTACCATGCAGGTGATGAAACTAGTATGAAGCGAACCGTGGAACTCGCTTTATTGAATGCTGTGGCTATTGGTGCCCATCCCGGTTTTGCGGATAGAACCAATTTTGGTAGAACAGAAATGCAATTACCATTGGCAGAAGTATATGATTTGGTTGCAGAACAAATAGCGTTGCTACAAAAAATTTCGATCGGCCTGGGCACAAAACTGCATCATGTAAAACCACATGGGGCATTATATCACATGTCGGCTAAAGGCCCTGAACTGGCAAATACCATAGCGAAAGCGGTAATGAATGCAGACAGTAGTTTGGTATTGTTTGGTTTGAGTGGAAGTTATTCAATCACTGAAGCGAAAAAATTGGGACTTACAACTGCAAGTGAAGTATTTGCCGACAGAACCTATCAAAATAATGGAAGCCTGACGCCACGAAATCAACCTAACGCGTTGATAGAAATAACAGAGCAATCAATACGTCAGGTGTTACAAATGCTAAGGCAACAAACTGTTACAAGTATAGATAACCGGCAGGTGCCCATCATTGCAGAAACCATTTGTTTGCATGGGGATGGTGTACATGCGGTTAGTTTTGCAAAACATATTTATCACACACTACAACAACATCAGATTGGCATCCAAAGTATCTAAATATAACCTCTTCAGCGGCGTTGGGCTGGGTGCCGCTTTCCTGATGGCTAATTCATCTATCGGTCCCGGATTTCTTACACAGACAACGGTATTTACCCAGCAATTGATGGCCAGTTTCGGATTTGTAATACTGGTATCTTTTTTATTGGATATTGGCGCACAGCTAAATACCTGGCGGATACTTACCGTAAGCGAATTAAGGGCTCAGGACCTGTCTAACGAGCTTTTACCCGGACTTGGTTACCTGATTGCTTTCCTGGTTGTGATGGGTGGTTTTGCTTTTAATATCGCCAATATAGCTGGCTGCGGGCTGGGCGTTAATGTACTCACAGGTATTTCTTTTCAGTGGGGAGCTGTTATTAGTTGTATTGCTGCATTGCTTCTTTTCTGGATAAGGGAGATAGGTAAGATGCTGGATAATTTTACGCGGATTGCCGGGACGGCTAAAATCCTGCTTACGTTGATTATTGCCATCAGTTCACATCCACCTTTATTGCAGGCATTGCATCATACCATCATACCCGAAACCATTAGTTCAAGGGCCATTGTTACCATTGTTGGGGGAACGGTAGGCGGGTATATTACTTTTTCAGGAGCGCACCGTTTGCTGGATGCAGGTATTAAAGGGAAAGAACATATTGCCGATGTGAACCGAAGTGCGATCAGTGGTATTGTGATATCGGGTATCATGCGTTTTATTTTATTCTTTGCCGTGCTGGGTGCACTCACACACGGTGCCGTGCTGGATCATGATAACCCACCAGCGAGTGTTTTTCATTTTGTAGCCGGTGAATTCGGGTTACGGGTATTTGGTATTGTTTTGTGGAGTGCAGCTATTTCTTCGGTTATCGGTGCAGCGTATACTTCTATTTCTTTTCTAAAAACATTTCATCCCATACTTGCGAAACATGAGCGGTTATGTATCTCTCTATTTATTATCATATCCACTTTTATATTTGTATGGATAGGTAAACCAAGACAATTATTATTATTGGCAGGGATGGTGAATGGATTGATATTACCTTTTGCTTTGGCAGTGCTGTTGGTAGCCTGTACCAAAGTAAGGCTTATGAAAGGTTACCGCCACCCGTTATGGATGCAGGCGGCGGGATGGATAGTGGTATTGGTAATGGGCTGGATGGGTTACCTGGCAATAGCAGATTGGGTTACAAAATAACTTTCTCTTTTGTAAATGATAGTAAATGCGCTGCATTCTGTTCATCCGAAACCATAGCTGAATCTATTTTATTAAACAAGGAAGAAAGTACCTCACGGCCCTGTAAGCCTTTTAGGTATTGCTTGTCATAATAAATCAGTAACACGGCAAAGCAGGCTTTTATATTATCTTCTAATAAATAATTGATGGCTGTTTTCGTTTCTAATCCCCCCAGTCTTTTTTTGATCCGGATAATAGCGTTCACTAATTTTTCTTTCTCAAATTTTCCGTAGTGCTGCACGATAAAATCCAGTCGCTCTTCAAAAGGTATGTTGATAAAAAATAATTTTTTATTGCGCATCTGACGGAAAAATGGCGTGGTAATATTTACTTCACCTATCCGCTGACTTTCATCTTCCAGCCAGATAACAGATTGTGTTACCTTACATCTGTCATCAGTTATTTTCAGTTCGTTTGCTAACAGGTTTTCAAACATCTCCTGTGAAGGTTGTTTGGGTTGGCCAAAATTTCCGAATGCAGAACCTTTATGATGGGCCAGGCCTTCCAGATCAATAATACATTCCTTTTTTTTGGCCATGGCATGTAGTATTTCAGTCTTCCCACTGCCGGTATAACCACCCAGGATATGGATAGGATATTCCTTATCAAACTGCTGCAACACCCATTTTCTATATACTTTATATCCCCCTACCAATGTATATAATTTGAAGCCATATAGGTCCAGTAACCAGGCAACCCCGGCACTGCGCATTCCGCCACGCCAACAATGAACAAGTACGATATTATCTTCGTTACCTTCATCGCGCTTCGCACTTCGTGTTTTGATGATAGCTTCGGCGTCTTCAACCATTTTCACCATTTTCACCCCAAAATAACCGAGGCCCAGCTTAATGGCTTTTTGTTTGCTTTCCTGTTTGTAAGCGGTGCCCACCACTTTTCTTTCTTCATCAGTAAATAAAGGTAAACTATTTGCACCGGGAATATGTGCATGCGCAAATTCACCGGGACTACGAACATCCAGTACAGGATGCTTCCCGGCAAGAGATAAAAATTCTTCTATATTGAGTTTGGTAATAGCCAAGGTTACAAATGTAAGCGGAGTTTTTTGTAACTTTTGGGCCTGAAACAGTTATTGATCATACGGCATGCAAAAAGTAGTTGGGCGGTGCAGGGACAAAATGATTTTGACCGGCCCCTGAACGAACGCGGGCAACGTGATGCACCCATGATGGCGCAACGTTTGCTGGATAAGCATGTAGCGATAGATGCGTTTATATCCAGTACGGCCAACCGGGCATTGACCACCGCCGGTTATTTTGCCCAAGCCTATCAAACACCTAAAAAGTTAATCATGCAGTTCAGGGAATTGTACCATGCACCGGCAGCTGTTTTTTATAATGTGATAAGTAAACTGGACAATAATATAAATACCGCAGCTGTTTTTGCGCATAATCCCGGTATTACTGAATTTGTAAATCTCCTCACAGCTACACAGGTTGATGATATGCCCACCTGCGCGGTTTTTGCAGCAAAAGCCGATATCTCGCAATGGAAAGAATTCAAGGCTGCCAAAAAAATATTCTGGTTTTTTGATTACCCCAAACTTTGAGCAGGTTCCTTTTTAAAATTGGCAAGGTATACACCGGTAAATATCAGGATAGCTGCTATCAACTTCACTGCACTAAAATGTTCCCCTGCAAACAGGATGGCTATGATGGCAGCAAAAACTGGTTGCGTATAAATATAAGCACCGGTAGAAGACGCGCCTATAACGGAAATGCCATAAACGTTTAACAGATAAGCCAGAAAAGTAGCACCCACTGCAACAAAAGCCAGGGCCATCCAATGTGATAGGGTAAAAGCGGACCAATCAGTGGCGATAAACTGCTGCATACCAAAAGGTAAAATAACGATTGAACCGAATGTAAAGATCCATCTCAATACCTGGATGCCGCTATAGCTTGCCATTAAGGGCCGTACCAGTACCAGGTAAAAAGCATAAGAGATGGCGTTGATGATAACCATAATATCGCCCAAAAGCATATCTGTTCCGGTATGGGTACTGTCTTTTAATAATACCAATATAGCTGCGCCGCCAATACCTAAAACGAGTCCGGTTAATTTATAGACTGTGAGCCCCTCTCTCAACAACCAGGCGGCGATAAGCGTGATAAAAATCGGCGTAGCCAAAGACAGTAATGCACTATGAATGGGCGTGGTTAATGATACGCCTTTGATAAATAGTATCTGGTTAATAACCACGCCGGTTAATGCGCAGAGCATAAAACGCGGAATATGTTTTTTCTGGATTTGTATTTTGCCGGGATTGAACAGGAATAAAACCCAAAACAAAAACAAGCTTACCAATATGCGGACGACATTCAATGCGAAAGGGTGAATAACACCGGGTGTGATATATTTAACCACAGCATAATTGCCGCCGAAAATAAAATTTGCCCCTAATACAGCGGCATGTGCTTTGGTGTTTTTATTCATTAACACTGTAAAGATAAATGCAATCAGGGAATTTTGTGCGAAGCGGGCAGTGAATAGCGGCTATAAAAACCTATCAGATCGCCATTCCGTCCATAGATTTTTTTAATAAGCCTGGTACATCGTTTTCAGTAAAGAGGGAGAAGGCAGGCAGCCGGTAGTCAAAATTTTTAGCCATCGCAAAATACTCAGCACAATTCAGTTGATCCTGCGTTACGGAAAGGCAAAAGCCTTTTTCCACTAATTTTTTCGCCAGGTATTCCTGTTCGGTCTGGCCGGGTGTTGGAATAAGGAGCATTTTCTTTTGAAGAGAGAACAATTCCATCAATGAAGTATACCCACCCCTGCAAACAATGTATTCGCTTTGCAGGATAGCCTTCTGCAGTTCAGGACCGGGTAAATGATTTCTGACGTCAACATTTTCCGGAACTCTTATAACCTCTTTACTTCCGGGTTTTCCTCTTACCAATAGTATTTTTCCGTTGATGGAACCTATGCCCGAAAGGATTTTTTCTTCAAGAAGGGTGCGTTGTGGTTCTGGTCCCGAAAGGAGTACGCAGTAATCATATTGTTTTATTTCAGATTGAAGGTTAAACCTTGAAAGCAATCCGATATACTGAACTTTTGTAATGGGTAGTTTAACAGGATGTGATAATATACCGGCTGCATTTTCAGTACCTGCTATATCCGGAACCCAGCAACTGCTGAATTGGTTGATGTAGTAATAATTCACACGCTGCATTATTTTTTCCGCCCAAACAAAGGGCGCTTTAATAGTAAGCTGGTGCGTAATAAAAATGCAGGGTATTTTTTTAGTATGCAGCCCAAACCGGTTATCCGAAATAACGATGTCAATCCGTTGTTGATCAATAATTGTATCTAACCACTGATTTTCTTCTCTGATAACCCGGCGTAAACGGGGCACCTGCATCAATATCTTAAATAAAAAGCCCCATTTATTTTTGCTGTACTGAACTCGGTAACCGGGCAGGGGTAGGATTTGCAGGGATGGAAACTCGGTTTGCAGCAGGCTTGCCTGCGCCCCCTCAGCGCCCATTACCACCTCATAACCATTGGTAATCAAGGCACGTATGAGGGAGATGTCTCGCGTAGCATGGCCCAGTCCCCAATCGAGCGGAGCCACCAATACTTTTTGTATGTTAAATTTCGCCTCCAAACAGTTGGATTTTTGCCTGATTAAGCTGTAAAGTAGTATTTTACAACACAGAATATGAAACCGAAAATAAACCAAATAATTATTTTGTTGTTAATGCTTATAATGGCAGGCAGTTCCTGTGGGGTTTTCCATAAGGATAACGGCACTAAATTTTGCGGCTGTCCCAACCATAAATAAAAAATGGGTGTATGAAGGATGCTAACAGGGATTTACTGGTGTTATCAAAAACGGCTCACCTTAGTGCCGAGGAACTGGAGCATCATGTAGAACTGTTGAATACGATTTTGTTTCATACCGAAAACTGGAAAACATTCTGCATTGCTAATGAAATTCTGGACATTAACCGGCTTAAGGTTATTAAAAAAGCCTTTCTGATAGAAAAAATCCTTCGCGAAAAGAAACAGAAGCCTTTTGTGTTTACGAGTAATAAAAATTAATATTTTTTTTATTTCCGCCGGAGACGGGTTGATAGCAGTTGCTCGGCAGAGCCAAGCAACTGATTAAACTGACTAACGCTTACTGATTTTATTCATACTTATATTCCGTTGCAGGCTACATTTAAAGCGACTGATTTCCTTGCTCCTTATTGCCAAGTGTTTGGTTTGCCGCCCTTCCATTCTTTTGCGCCACATGCGGAAACTGGATGGTTTACTGTTAGTACGCATAAAAGTAATCACCTCTTTTTCTTTTAATCCGAATTGTAGTTCAATGGCTTCAAAGGGTGTACGGTCTTCCCAGGCCATTTCAATGATGCGATCTTTTTCGGGGGTAGAGAACATGTGGTTAAAAAGGTTAAAAGAGTTAAAAGGGTTAAAGGGGGTGGAGTTGGGCTAAAAACCGGGTGGCATTTTGGAGGTGCAGGTCTTGTTTTTCTTTCGGCATCTTGTCAAAGGTTCCAATCAGCATACCCAGGCGGGGGTTTTGTAAAAAGAAAGTTCTGTGCATATGCATAAAGTGCCAGAATAAGCCATCCCATATTGGTTGCCAGCTTCCCTTTTCATAGTCACCCATCTTCATCAAATAATTGCTGCTGCTGATATAAGGCTTGGTTGTCATCAATCCGCCATCAGCAAACTGTGTCATACCGTATACATTGGGTACCATTACCCAATCATAGGCATCAATAAATAATTCCATGAACCAGCGATATACTTCATCGGGATCAAATTCGCAAAGCAGCATAAAATTACCCAGTACCATCAGGCGTTCAATGTGATGACAATACCCTGTTTGCAACACTTTTTTGATTGTCTGATCTATGGGAAGGATGCCGGTTGTTCCTGTCCAGAAACTTGCAGGTATCTTTCTTTTAAAATTCCAGTAATTACCGGTTCGTTGTTTACTGCCTTCGCGTACATAAACGATACGGATGAATTCGCGCCAACCGATAATCTGTCTTACAAAGCCTTCCAGGGAATTCAGCGGGATATCCTGTTTAGCTGCATACTCTAACACTTTATCCAGCACCTGCTTTGGTGTAAGTAGCCCGGTATTGAGCATAGGCGTTAATGCTGAATGATGTAATAAATGTTCCTTTACAACCATAGCATCTTCATAAACACCAAAATTTTGCAAACGGTTCTCAATAAAATCACAGAGCCAGTCTTCTGCTTCCTTGTAAGTGCTTACAAAAAAGAGTGGGCCATCCAGGGTGCCATAATTAGCCGGAAAATGTTGGGTAACATATTTTTTGGCTTCTTTAATGAAAGTATTTTCTTTTGGGAAATGAACAACAGGTACTGTTTCCGATTTCGGAAATTTCAACCGGTTATCCGAATCATAGGTCCATTTTCCACCAATTGGTTTTCCATCTTTTTCTAATAATAATTTTCGCAGTTTTCGCTGATGCTTGTAAAAATCTGTTTGGAAATATGTTTTCCT
>JAYTOS010000488.1:0-5476 GCA_043747705.1 Bacteroidota bacterium | reverse complement strand
GAGGCCAGGACTGATTAAAGACACCAGTATTTATTCCATCATCTCAAAATACCAGGCTAATATACAAAAACAGAGAGGTAAGGCACAGGAAGACAAATTGTTTGCAGCGTTAAAAGATAAACCCGGAATAGGGAAATTACCCAGTGGGGTTCAATACAGTATCGTAAAATCCGGAAAAGGGCCAAGGCCATTAGAAACAGACTCCGTAATGATCAATTTAAAAGGAAGCCTGACCGATGGCACCATTTTTGAAGATACTTATGCAAAAAAAATAAATATCACTACTACCCCTTCGCTTCTTATACCCGGATTATCAGAAGCTATACAACTAATGCCTACAGGTTCTTCTTGGGAAATATATATTCCCGCTGCTATGGCATATGGCGATAAAGGCAACGCTACCATTATACCCCCTCACAGTGCTTTAATTATCACTTTAGAATTGCTGGAAATAAAAGGGAAAAAAGGGTAGGACTAACTGTTTGGCGTTCACTGTCTGAAATTATTTTTTACCCAAGGCTGTTAAGTATTTACTGAAGTAATAGTAGTAACTCAGACCATTCACATTTATTCTGTAAAACTTACATAAACTGATTCCAACCTTTTTCTATTTAGTGTATCTTTACAATATCTAAACAGATGTATTCATGAAAAAAATTATCCTCCTTTCTACTTGCCTCTCATTGATGGTATGTATAGCTTTTGCCCAAACAGCCCCCAAGCCAAAACCCAAAGCCAGCCCATTAGAAGATACTATCCAATATAGCCTGGGCGTTTATATGATGCAGCAATTACTTGCCAAAACAGGATTTGTTGTGAATGATGTAAACCTGTTCAAAAAAGCCATTGATGATGTAATGCAGGGCAAAAAATTAATGATCAATCCCGTTACTGCCGAATCACGGCTGTTGGCCTACCAGGATGTTTACCGCCAGCGAAGGGGCCGCGAATTAGAAGAGGCCCTATTTGACAAAGTTAAAAAAGAACCCGGTTTTATCACCCTTTCCAGTGGCGTTGCGTATAGCGTGTCGAAAGCCGGTAAAGGCATTACCCCAACCGCAAAAGATACCCTCGTATTAAATGTAGTAAGTACATTGGCCGATGGTACAGTGGTTGATGACGTTAACAAATCAAAACAATCTTATATGACCTTAGCCAGTGAGGTAATATTAGGCCTGAAAGAAGTACTTTTAAAAATGCAGGAAGGAGCTATTTTCAGGGCAATATTACCGGCGGCTACAGCATATGGTTCAGTAGGCGTGCCAGGTTCAATCCCGCCAAACTCTGCACTTATTTACGATGTAGCATTGGTAAGTGTGCGGCAGGCCAAGTAGATTGACAACCAACACATTAAAAATTAATTGCAGGCCGCTTGAAGAGCGGCCTGTTTTCATTCCCGGCCAAATCAAAAGCCTTTACACTAATTCCCAAACCCGCATAGTTTTCCACACCATAATTTAATCTCCCATAAACAGCTATCTAATTGCCATAATCCCTACCTTTGCCGCTCGAAAAAAATTGAAGAATTCCTTCAGAAAATAAACTCTAAACAAGAACTCTTTATGGCGGACTTGAAATTACAACGCAACTTTGGCATTGCCGCTCACATTGATGCCGGTAAAACTACCACCACCGAGCGTATCCTTCGCTATACCGGTATGATCCATAAAATTGGTGAAGTACACGATGGTGCGGCTACCACAGACTGGATGGACCAGGAAAAGGAGAGAGGTATTACCATTACCTCGGCTGCAGTTAGCTGCGAGTGGAAATTTCCTACCAATAAGGGTACGGCAGATGCCAATACAAAATCATACTATTTCAATATTATTGATACCCCCGGCCACGTGGATTTTACCGTTGAGGTAGAACGTTCTATGCGTGTACTGGATGGCCTTATTGCCTTATTTTCTGCTGTTGATGGTGTAGAACCACAGTCTGAAACCGTTTGGCGCCAGGCTAACCGTTACAAAGTTCCCCGTATCGGTTTCGTAAACAAAATGGACCGTTCAGGTGCCGATTTTCTGATGGTAGTAGCCCAAGTAAAAGAAATGCTGGGTGCGAATGCCGTGCCTCTGCAATTGCCTATTGGTGCCGAAGATGATTTTATTGGTGTGGTGGATCTGATTACCATGAAAGGTGTGATATGGGATATGGAAACAGAAGGGATGACCTTCAAAGAAATTCCTGTTCCGGAAGATATGGTGGAAGAATCTAATTTCTGGAGGGCTAAGTTAATTGAGTCGGTTGCTGAATATGATGATAAGTTGATGGAGAAATTCTTTGATAATCCTGATACGATTTCGGAGGACGAAGTTCATGAAGCCATCCGTAAAGCCTGTATAGACCTGAGCATTGTTCCAATGATGTGTGGATCATCTTTCAAAAATAAAGGTGTACAAACAGCATTGGATGCGGTTTGCCGTTACCTGCCCAGCCCGGCTGATCTGGAAGATACTGTTGGTACCAATCCTGATACCGGCGAAACCATCTCCCGTAAACCCAATGCAAAGGAACCTTTTTCAGCATTGGCTTTTAAGATCATGACCGATCCTTTTGTGGGTCGCCTGGCGTTCTTCCGTTGTTATTCGGGCCACCTGAACGCAGGTTCTTATGTATTGAATGTGAGAAGCGGAAAGAAAGAGCGTATCAGTCGCATCATGAAAATGTTTGCCAACAAACAAAACCCTATCGATTTTATTGAAGCGGGTGATATAGCGGCGGCAGTAGGTTTTAAAGAGATCAAAACAGGAGATACTTTGTGTGATGAGGACCATCCAATCGCTTTTGAAAATATGTTTATTCCCGAGCCGGTTATCTCTGTAGCAGTAGAACCTAAAACACAGGTTGACGTTGATAAAATGGGTATGGCCATTGCCAAACTGGTAGAAGAAGATCCAACCTTACGTGTTAAAACTGATGAAGATACGGGGCAGACCATTCTTTCAGGAATGGGTGAATTGCACCTCGAAATCATTGTTGAGCGTATGCGTCGCGAGTTTAAGGTAGAGATCAATCAGGGTAATCCACAGGTGGCTTACAAAGAAGCATTCAGCAATACCATTGAATACCGTGAAGTGTTGAAAAAACAAACAGGTGGGCGTGGTAAATTCGCTGATATCTATTTTGAAATAGGACCTGCAGATCCAGAGTGGTTAACTGAAAACCCTGGGAAACATTTTCAATTTAAGAACGATATTTTCGGTGGATCTATTCCAAAAGAATTCCATCCTGCTATTCTCAAAGGTTTTGAAAGTTCCATGGGAACAGGTGTATTGGCTGCTTACCCAATGGAAAGTATGAAAGTGCGCATATTCGACGGTAGCTACCACCAGGTGGATTCTGATTCCATGTCATTCGAACTGTGTGCCAAATCAGGTTTCCGTGAAGCAGGCCGTAAAGCCAAACCGGTTTTATTAGAACCGATCATGAGAGTGGAAGTAGTAACACCAGACCAATACATGGGAGATGTAACCGGTGACCTTAACCGTCGTCGTGGAATGCTGGAAGGAATGGATAGCCGTGGTAACCTGCAGGTGATTAAGGCCAAAGTTCCTTTGAGTGAAATGTTTGGTTATGTTACACAACTGCGTTCATTATCATCAGGCCGTGCCACCTCAACTATGGAATTCAGTCATTATGCCCCTGCCCCAAATAATATCGCTGAAGAAGTGATTGCAAAGAGCAAAGGGAAAGTGAAAGTAGAAGATTAAAATGCAGTTTGATAAACCATAGACAATAGTTAATGGAATATAATTTGAAATATAAAGCCCCGTTCTGTTTGGAATGGGGCTTTTTAAGGTAGGAAGGTCAGCATAGATGTGCATGGTGCTATGATCTATTGTGAAGGCACCATGACCTGAATCATTTACAATTAGTCTTAATAATGGTTTCAGCCTCTTTCCAGCCTTTGGATAAAGCTATCTGCAAATATTTACAGCCTGCTTCTTTTTTGCCAAGATTGTATAACGCCACGCCTGCAAAGTATTCTGATTTTCCATCAACTGCGGTTTGTAAAGCGAATACTTTATCAAAATAGGTAAGCGATGTATTAAAATCCCCCATATTGAAATAAGCGATGGCTGCATTTTCAAAAATAACATAATTGCCAGGGCTAAATTCAGCCGCTTTTCGAAAGTTTCCGGCGGCAATTTTATACGCTTCAATCTTACCAGCCTCATCCTTTCTTGCTGCAGCGGCCTGGGCCTTGCTGAAAGCAGCTACTCCGGCATCGTAGTATATTTGTGCCTGTGCAATATCAACCCCTTTTTTTGTGATAACAGGTGCCCCCATAAATTGGGTGATCTCCCTTTTTCTCAACATAAGGTCGGCATTGCCTGGAAAGAGGTGCAGGGCACTATCAGCAATTTTTAATAAAGGATCGCGTCCTTTTCCCTGGGCATTCAGCATACCCAAAATATAGAGATTCCATACGTATGGCTCATTGCGGTATTTGACAGCTTCATCAAAAGCTTTTTGAATATTAACCGTATCCTTCAGTTTGGCCAGAACCGCAATTAAGGTTTGATAATAGGTTTTTGCCCTTGGCCTTGTATAAAACGCTTTTGTACCATTAATCAAAGCACTGTCCATTTTTCCAAGCGTAAAAAAAAGGCCCGCTTTCAAAAATTCACTGTAAGCGATTACCGGGTTGGCAGCAGATCCTCTGTTTAATAAAACCAATGCTTCATCATATTTTTTGGCTTCATAAAGGTACCTGCCTTTAATGGCCTCAATTGGCTGCGCCGATGCTGATAGGTTTGGAATAGAAGGGATTAATGGAAAAATTTCAGTCCATTTTAATTTTAGCGGCTCATTATCCATATCCGGAATAATCATTCTTTGTACAACCAAAGATTTATAGGTAAGATAGGTTACATAGCTGGCCGGTAATAGGAGTAAAATAGCAGTAAGGCCAAATACGGATTTTAATAATGAGGTTGATTGAACAGGTTCAGTTTCATTTTTTTGTATGGCTCTTGCACTAATAAACGCATTTACATTTAAACCGGTGATCAATGCGAAAAAAACCTGGCTGATGGGCCGCTCCATCGGGAAGTTAAAAAAAGCATCAACCGAATAACCGATAAAAGCCAGGAATGAAAATAAAGAAGCGAGTTTTATTTCCTCTTCTGCATTTGAACGATAAACTTTAACCGTAAAAATAAGTATGCATGCAAACAGGCCAGCATATAATAATCCACCCGGAATACCCAATTCAGCAAACATTTCAAAAAAATCATTGTGCGCATGAACTGGCACAACAAGGTCATTAATAATTTCTTTTTGATAAGGTATAGAAGCGATTTTCCAGTTACCTATTCCTGTTCCCATTAAAGGGTGGTGCGTGGTATAATCTATTGCATGTTTCCAAAGCCGGATACGCACCTGGTTATCCTCTGCGTTGAAAGCAACGGCTGAACCCAGGCGGTCAGTTACTGTTCCATAGCCACCTTTTTCTTCCTGTAAATTTTTT
>JAYTOS010000487.1:0-10244 GCA_043747705.1 Bacteroidota bacterium | reverse complement strand
CCGAATTCCGGTGCATCGCGGTCGTCTACGGGAATAGTGGCAATAGAAATATCAGCACCCTTTGACTTATGCGCTTCCATCATTTCACTAAAATCCATTTGATATAACTGGTCGCCGCTCAGGATAAGTATGTATTCAAATTCCAAATTGGAAATGTGCCGGAGTGATTGCCTTACTGCATCTGCCGTTCCCTGGAACCAACCAGGGTTATCGGGCGTTTGCTCGGCTGCCAGGATATCTACAAACCCCGTACTGAATGCACTGAAGTGATAGGTATTTTTAATGTGTTTGTTAAGCGACGCAGAGTTGAACTGTGTAAGCACAAACATCCTGTTGATATTGCTGTTGATACAGTTACTGATGGGAATATCTACCAATCTGTATTTACCGGCAATAGGTACAGCAGGTTTAGAACGGCTGGAAGTTAACGGGTACAGCCGGCTTCCTGCACCACCACCCAGTATCACAGCCACTACAGCTTTTGAAATACTATTCATATTTGAGGAATTTAGATTTTTACTATCGTTACATAACCATTGACCATTACTTTACTTCAAACTTGCATACACCTGCGTATATTCATCAACCGTACTTTCCCAACTATGGTCAATCTGCATCATGTGCTTGCGCATTTTTTCCATGTGTTTCTGATCTGCATATACTGATATTGCACGGCCTATGGAATAATCTACATCATAAATACTGGCTTCATTAAAACGGATGCCGAATCCATCGGTATCACCCATATCCACCACTGTATCCTGTAATCCACCGGTACTTCTTACAATAGGCACCGTTCCATATCGCATGGCGTACATTTGGTTCAATCCACAGGGTTCTACCCTGCTTGGCATTAATAAAAAATCGGCACCGGCATACATTTTATGACTCAATGTTTCATCATACCCGATCACTGCATTGAACATACCTTGAAAAGGTGCGATCATTTGCTGAAACTGCCATTCTACCTGCGTATCACCACTTCCCAGTATTAAAAAATTCGCCTCGCCCTGTGTGTGGTGAATTGAAGACATGATGGCCTCGGGTAAAATATCCGCTGCTTTCTCCCCTACTAATCTACCAATAAAAACAAACAATGGCTTTGCAGGATTTAGCCCAAACTGCTCACACAAAACCTTTTTGTTTTGCTGCTTGCCTTTGGTTACTTCTTTCACGCTAAAATGATGCGTTAGATATTTATCCGTTTTCGGATCCCATACTTCATTGTCAATGCCATTCAGTATGCCTATGCATTTACCCTGCTCATATTCAAATAGTTTTTCCAGGCCGTTTGAATGATAACGGAGTTCTGTCATATAACTCCAGCTAACAGTGGTTACTTTAGTAGCACATTTTACCCCGGATGCCAGAGGATTAATATTATCTGCCCAATCCAGCATTCCTCTTTTCCAGAGATCCCAACGGGGAATGTAGCGGCTTTTATCCCAACCCATCCAGCCCTGGTATTGGCCATTGTGAATGGTAAATACAGTTGGTACGCCCTGCAGCCTGATGAAGTCATAGCAATACTGCATCATAAAAGGAATCAGGCCGGTATGATGGTCATGGCAATGCACCACATCGGGTTGGTGTTCCCAGCTGTTCATCCAGCTTACTACCGCTATCTGAAAGGCGGTAAAACGTTCGGTATCATCATCATAACCATATATCTTCTGCCTGTCTAACAACCCATTGATATCAACCAGGAATAGATCGAAGCCCAGTTTATTGGTCGCTTCTTTAATAATCGTGTATTCAAAGAACCAGTTACCTAAATTAGCACTCCCTTTAAAGTCTACTGTCCATTCGTTTTCATACAAAAATTTGGTTCGGTACATGGGCATGACCACTTTGGCAATATGTCCGGCTTTGCATTGGTATTTAGGCAGGGCCCCAACTACATCGCCCAAACCGCCGGCCTTCGCAACGGGATAGCACTCGGCACTAACATGAATGATCTCCATGAATGAAATATAGTTATTTTAATATCAGATCCA
This sequence comes from Bacteroidota bacterium, assembly GCA_043747705.1. Taxonomy (GTDB): domain Bacteria; phylum Bacteroidota; class Bacteroidia; order Chitinophagales; family Chitinophagaceae; genus Sediminibacterium. The sequence continues at coordinate 8,247 of JAYTOS010000487.1, read as the reverse complement.
ATTTCACGATGAATTTAACGAATAAGTATATAAAGATTTAAAATTTTTAAAAATGCAAAATGTACTTACTTTACGATGCCATTACTTTAAACCTATAACGATTACTTATGAATCAAAAAACTAACTGGTCTCAATTCGGCACACTCATCACCGTATTCTTCTTTTGGGGATTTGTGGCTGCTTCGAATGATATCCTGATCCCTGTATTTAAAAAAGCCTTCGATTTATCACAGGCGCAAAGTCAATTAGTATCTGTTGCTTTTTATGTGGCTTATACAGTAGGTTCCCTCATTTACTTTTTCATTTCAAAACTCCTGGGTGGTGATGTACTTAACCGGATAGGGTATAAGAATGGGATCGCATTAGGACTTATTATCTCTGCCATTGGCACGCTGTTGTTTTATCCTGCGGCCAACGACAAATCATTTACTTTAATGATCACAGGATTATTTATTGTGGGCCTTGGTTTTTCTTTACAACAAATCGCCGCCAATCCATTGGCTATTGTGATAGGTAATCCTAAAACAGGGTCGCAGCGTTTAAATATGGCAGGGGGCGTTAATAATTTTGGTACAACCATCGGCCCCTTGCTTGTAAGTTTTGCCATATTCGGAAGTGTAAGCAGCGGTTCCACAGAAGCAAGTATTGAAAGCGTTAAAACTCCTTACCTGGTATTAGGCCTTGCCTTTTTACTGGTAGCCGTATTTTTTAAATTCTCAAGTATCCCAAATAAAATAGACCTGGATGCTGTTGCTGAAAATGAAGCAACCGTTGACAGTAAAGTATTACACAAAGCTTCCGTTTTCCAATATCCACAATTAATATTGGGAATGATTGGCATATTCGTATATGTAGGGGTAGAAGTAGCCACAGCCAGTAATTTACCAGAATACATGAAACAGCACCTCAACTTACCCACTAACCAGGTGGCACCCTATATCTCTTTATATTGGGCAAGTTTAATGATGGGAAGGTGGACGGGAGCCGTGGGTGCTTTTGATGTAAGTATGGGTGCTAAAAAAATACTTAATTTTTTAATGCCCTACCTCGCGTTTGCTGTTTTCTTAATTGTGAATGCAATAGCGCAACATGATATAAGTTCATTTTATGTGTATGGTTTTGTAATTATAGCGATGATAGCCGGTGATATTTTAAGTAAGGGAAACCCTGCAAGAATGTTATTACTGTTTTCAATGATGGGTATTACAGCACTGGTAATTGGCATGCTTACCTCAGGTATAACCAGTGTGTTTGCATTTATTAGTGTTGGGTTATTCTGCAGCACTTTATGGCCTTGTATTTTTACACTCGCCATTGCCGGACTTGGCAAACATACAAACCAGGGAAGCAGCCTTTTAATTATGATGATCATGGGTGGAGGTATTATAAGTTATGTGCAGGGACTTGTTGCGGCTGATCATATCTTAGGTATCCAGTATAGCTATATTGTAGGTGTTTGCTGCTTTGCCTATTTGGCTTTTTATGCAATCAGGTCTAAGTCTATTTTGAAATCGCAGGGCATTGATTATGACGTTACCACCAGTGGTGGCCATTAACCCGATATTTTTGATCAGCTTCTAAATCAGCATAGCAGCATGCCTAAAGCAAAACCCAGTGTAGAACAGTTAGCCATCGGCATAGATATCGGCGGTACCGGTACCAAGTTTGGTATTGTTGACAGGCTTGGTAATCTGCTTTTTTCCAGCGAAATGTCAACCCGCAAACACAAAGAGCTGGATGGTTTCATTGATGATCTCTATAATAATGTATCTCCATTGATAGAACAGGCCGGAGGGGTTGGCAGGATGAAAGGTATTGGCCTTGGTGCACCCAACGGAAATTATTATACCGGAACAGTTGAATATGCCCCAAACCTGCCATGGAAGGGCATTTTGCCACTTGCCAAACTGGTGGAGGATAAATTTAAATTGCCCGTTGTACTTACCAACGATGCCAATGCAGCCGCACTGGGTGAAATGATGTATGGAGCGGCTCAGGGTATGAATGATTTTATCATGATCACCCTGGGAACCGGTGTGGGAAGCGGCATTGTAGCCAATGGCAAACTTATTTATGGCCATGATGGTTTTGCAGGTGAACTGGGCCACACCATTATTATACCCGATGGCCGCTTGCATGAAGGCACAGGTAAATATGGCTCTTTAGAAAGTTATGCATCTGCAACAGGTGTGCGGTTAACAACCTTAGAACTACTCGAAAAAAGTAAAACACCCAGCCTTCTTAGAAAAATTCCTAAAGATGAGTTGGATTCCAAAAAAGTATATGATGCTGCCATGGAAGGTGATGAACTGGCCAAAGAAATTTTTGAATACACAGGTAAAATATTAGGAATGGCACTCGCTAATTTTGTAATGTTTTCAAGTCCTGAAGCCATTATTTTATTTGGCGGGCTTACCAAAGCGGGTGACCTTATTTTAAAACCCACCAGGCAATATATGGAAGCCAATCTTATACAGGTATTCCAAAACAAAGTGAAAATATTGGTCAGCCATTTAAAAGAATCCGATGCGGCGATATTAGGTGCCAGTGCTTTGGTTTGGGAATTGAAATAAGCAGTTATCAGAAACCCATTGGGCACTTAGTGGCACTTAATGTTGTTGAAAACAGCAGGAATGAAATAGCTATCGTTTTTAATAATGGCATGTATACCTATTAAGGTTTCACGCAAAGCAATGTAAGGAGCAAAGTCGCAAAGAAGACCTGCCATTGTATTTGCGTAAACGCAAGAACAATAGTAAAAGAAACGTCAGATAAAATCTGACGTTATCAATCATTAAGCCGTTACCATTTGTTTTTCTTCTTTCCACTTATTCTTACCATATCCTTCTATCACATGTTTTTCGCTATGATAAGATGAGCGCACCAACGGGCCACTTTCCACATAATCAAAACCAAGGTCATACCCTATATTGCGCAATTCTGCAAACTCATCAGGATGCACGAAACGTTGCACAGGTAAATGTTTTTTAGTGGGTTGCAGATATTGGCCAAGGGTTAGTACGTCTGTACCCACCGCTACTAAATCTTCCATAGTTTGTATCACTTCTGCTTTTGTTTCACCCAGTCCCAGCATTACCCCCGTTTTGGTGCGCATACCACCCTGCTTCAACATTTGCAGTACTTCCAGGCTGCGACGGTATTTGGCCTGCACACGAACCTGGCGGGTAAGGCGTTCACAGGTTTCCATATTGTGACTTACCACATCGGGCGCTGCATCAATAATACGCTGCACCTGATCGGCTTTACCCTGAAAATCAGGTATCAGTGTTTCTAAGGTTGTTTCCGGGTTCAGGTTTTTTACCGCATGGATGGTATTGTACCAGATAATGGAGCCGCCATCTTTCAATTCATCCCTATCAACACTGGTTAGTACGGCATGTTTTACTTTCATCAGGTGAATGGCTTCTGCCACGCGTTGAGGTTCGTCCCAATCAACGGCTTCCGGCCTGCCGGTAGCAACGGCACAAAATCCGCAGCTACGGGTACAGATATTACCGAGGATCATAAAGGTAGCGGTGCCTGCCCCCCAACATTCGCCCATATTAGGACAATTACCACTTTCACAGATTGTGTGCAGTTTATGGGTATCTACCAGTCCACGAACATGCTTATAGCTTTCGCCGATAGGCAGTTTCACACGGAGCCAGTTAGGTTTTTTTAAAGGGATATCTGTAGCTTCTATTTTGGCTACTACGGGTAATTCTAGCATGCAGCACCTTTTCTTGAGTTAGGAGTTAGGAGTTAAGTAGTAAGCGTTCGGGTGATGATACCCCAACTGCTCATAACTTTCGTCTCCAGGCTTTGCAAAAATAGCTCACTTTCGTTTACCAAAAACGAGGGAGATATAGGCATTGAAAAAGAATTTCTTTTCCGGATTCAGGAGTAAAATGGGCATTGCCGTGGTATAATACTCAGCATTAACGCCCACTTCAATGGCGGAAAGTACTTCATTATAACGGCCATAATCAAACCGGATGGCTGCCTTGGCATGAACACCAGGCACAAATTTGATTTCATTAAAGCCCTTCCCAATGCCGGCCTTCCCCAAAATAATGGTAGGATCCAGGAAAAGGCTGTCATTATTATTATATTTTATCTCTTCTTTCTTACCTGTAGAAGGGTTTTGTATTTCTATATAATAAGGTTTTAATAAGCCGGCAGAAAAGCCTCCTCCATAAATTGCTGAAACCGCTACCCCGTTCTTATTGCCTTTCCCGCCAATTAATGTTTGCTGGCCAATGCCCGCTTTCAGATAGTAGAAATTATTTTGTTTCCCATATATGTAACTGGATATGATAAGAAATCCTTGTGAAGCATTCAGTGTTGGCACTTTTTCTTCTTTTTGGTGTTTCCGCTCACCAAACTCGGCCCACCATAAATTGGTTTTGGTAATGGTTTTGTATTTGCCATGTTCATAAAACATGCTCCATCCATCGGTATTGAATTTAAAACCGAATGCGCCCTGCTTCTGAAAAATCAATGCGCCTTCTTCTTCCTGTTTAATGAGTTGGTTGATCTTTTCGCGTCGTTCCGCTCTTTGCTGCATCTTGGCAGAAACAGCAGGGCTTTGCACTTTCTGCTGCGCAGAAACGATGACCGAACTTAACATGAATGTTATAAAAAATAGCTTCTTCACTTCCATTTGATTTGATACTTGTAAATTTATAGCAAAATGATACAATGACTTCACAAATTATTTATAAAGGCGATCTGAGAACCACGGCTACCCACCTGCAAAGCGGAACCGTGATAGAAACCGATGCGCCCACCGATAACCAGGGTAAAGGCGAGCGGTTTTCCCCCACCGACCTGGTTGTTGCCGCCCTTGGTACCTGTATGGTAACCACTATGGCCATTAAAGCCCGCACCATGAATATCCAATTAGAAGGCACCCGTTTGGATGTTACAAAGATCATGGTGAGCGATCCACGCCGTATTGGCAAGATCATCGTTCATGTATTTTTCCCGCAGGGATTAGGGCTTGATGATAAACAAAAAGACCTTTTAGAAAAAACAGCCCGCACCTGCCCTGTTGAAAGAACTTTACACCCGGATGTTGAAATGGATATGCAATTCAATTGGTGAAGGGGGGCGTGAGTCGTGAATGGTGAGTTGTGAGTAGCCCAATACTAATGAAAACTTCAGCATGACCAATCATTAGACACACTCACTACTCACAACTCACGCCTTATCCCCTACAAGACGTATGTTTTCAATATTTTGTTGCCTACAGCACAATCTAAACATCGTTTTTGAGTACAATAATAATTTGTTAATTCGATAAGGGCCTGCGAATCGAGGGCAGATTTGTGGGCAATGCCCAGTTGTTGCCATTTACTGGTTAGCTGGTTATGCTCGGCGGCAAGCTGGTATAACCAATGTATCGCTTTGTCTTTAAACATCTCTTCCTTGCTGAATAATCCGTACGCAAATAAAACAGGAATAACCGTATTGATGAGAATATTTTCTGCCATTTGTTTACCCAAATGTTTGGGTTTACAGGCAGTAACTTCATCAAATTGATAATGATTGTGCCAATAATCACTGGCAGTGACCATAAAAAGACTGAGCATTTTTTTTACCTCTTTAATTTCTTTGGCCTGCGAAAACAAATGATCTGCCTTGTTTACCAACATAGCCAATTGTGCCAGTCGGATAGTAGGAAATGCTGCCGGCCGCATCCGCAAAAAAGCAGCCTGTTTGTTTGCAGGTACTAACCGGTATTTTTTTTGAAGGAACCGGTATTCACGCTGTAACAGTAAAGCATATTCGTTTTTGTATGCACCCGATAACAAATTAGCCTGTCCCAATAGCAATGCCTCGAGTTGGTGTACCTGGTTTTTATGTTTGGAGAGAAGGGTTACCGGGATGCTTTTAGCTACCTGTTCAAACAATGCGGCATTTACTTTCATACCAAAATTGGCAGCCAGCAGCCACCAGAATACTTCTTCCCAATGATAGTTGGATTGCTTTAGCAGTAACAGTACATTGGCTGATTTACGTGCTAACCTTTCTGCTGCCAGCCTTTCCTTCCAGGCAGTCCAGGCAAGGTTGCTGATCGCCGGTAAAAAAGAATGACAGGGAACGCTAACCGTTGCCTCCATCATTTCCCTGAAACGGTCTAATAATAATTTACTGATGCGGTTTTGTAAAACCAGTGTGGTTATCGCATTTCCATTCAGGTCATAAACAGGTGCATCTTCTTCCCAAACTACATGGAGGATAATATTGGTATAATTGCTGTCGACAGTATGATCATGTTTAAACCAATCCGATGACCGAAGGTGCAGTTCAATATTGCCAACCCATTTGGTACTGCCGATACGGATGATGGCTTCTGAAAAATCGGGGCCCTGGTGATGGTTCCATGTTCCGGGTTTTTCAATAACTAATATTTCTCCTTGTGATGTTGCCAGTTCCTGTTTATGATAGTACTGGAACTGCCAGATAAATTGCAGTAAACGTTCATTCATAGTAACCCGCTTTTTCGGCGGGTGAAAAATTACTAAGGAACCAGACGTAAAAAATACCTGATTTTTGTTTACTTATTTATCGTATGTAATGCCTGTATCACCCTGCTCACAGGCAACCCCATCACATTATAAAAATCACCATTGACCGCTTTAATGCCCACCACACCTATCCATTCCTGGATAGCATAGGCTCCCGCTTTATCAAATGGCTCATATTTATCAACATAAAATTCGATCTGTTCATCAGTTAACGGATGAAATACGACTTCTGTGTTATCTGAGAAAGTAATTTCTCTTTCGGCATGAAGTATTACAACACCTGTAATCACTGTATGTTTCCTGCCGGAAAGTGACCGCAGTATTTTAATTGCATCTGAACGGTCTTTTGGCTTGCCTATTATGGTATCATCTAAAACAACTATGGTATCTGCCGCTAAAATGATTTTGTTCGCAAATTGTGCGTGAAAGGCATCCTGCACATACGACCTCACTGCCACTGCTTTGTTGCGGGCTATATGAACGGGGATCTCAGGTACCTGCAGGCCCACAGGAAAATTTTCATCCGTATGTTTCACAATTACTTCAAAAGGTACTTCTGCCCATTCCAGTAACATTTTCCTGCGTGGCGATTGGGAGGCCAAAATGATATCCTGCATACAATATGTTTTGGGGAATATTTTAATTTATGAATATATCCTGAAAAAGATCATGGATACAATACCGGTGAGCATCACCCATTTAACAACCGTGCTTAACCGGTGAAAATCTTCTGCCGATTGCGCTTTGAACAGTTTACTCAAAATCCATAACAGCGGTGCAATGATCAGCAGCAGGCAATAGAGTGCACTATGCCACCAGCCGAAAGGCAATACATAAAATTGCAGTATGGTTAATGTGGCAACCAATACAATAATCCAAACCGCTACAAATACTTTACTGGCATTCATTCCCCAGACAATGGGCATGGTACGACAGCCGTATTTCCGATCGCCTTCCATATCCTCCATATCTTTTATCACTTCACGTATCAACGAAATCACAAAAGCAAATGAAGCATACAAAACCGTATACCTGAAAAATCTGACTTCAGAATGATCCACTGCCATCAGATCATTTATTTTAAAAGGGTATTTTGAAAAGAAAATGATACCGATGGTCCAGGCAGTTAATAATGAAATAAGTACGTTACCAATTAATAATTGCTTCTTCAGATTGGTTGAATAAAACCATAATAAAATAATGCTGGCCAGATTGGCCAATACCAGGTGCCAGTAAGTTGCGATAGGTAAAGCGGAAACCGTAAAGAAAAGTCCCAGCAGGCTGAGAAACATATGCCAGAAAATAACCCATCGGCGGCTGATCAATATACTCACCACCACTTTACCGGGTTTGTTTACCTGGTCAATATTCAAATCAAAATAATCGTTGATAATATAACCTGCTGCGGCAATTAAAACAGAAGCGATAACGAGAAAAATGAATTGGTGATGCTCATCAGTACCTGCATATGTATCCCCATATACTTTTCGAAAAATGCAATATTCAAAAAGTAACTGTGTCAGGGCGATGAACACAAGGTTTGGCCATCGAACCAGCCTGAAGAATGCAGCAACTATTTTCAAAATGATTATTTAGCTCACAAGATAGACAAGGAAGCAGGAAAAAGAAATTAAGATCCCATTATTGTGCCCTTACAGAAGCATCTTCACCCCAATCACCGCGGAGTTTCATTGTTTTTTCTATCACATCACGT
>JAYTOS010000486.1:0-8267 GCA_043747705.1 Bacteroidota bacterium | reverse complement strand
CGCTGGAAAGGATATAATAAACTGGTTGTTTTTTTTATCAACGGACTATCATACAGAATGGCTGCATATAACTTTGCTGCGTTATAATAATCTTTCTGTTGAAAACTGGTATTAGCCCTCCGTTCAAGTTTTCTGGCAGACTGGGCATGTATATAAACCGGCAGACAGAATACTGTACCCAGTATAATTACAAAAGCAATATGCGTGTATTTCTTTTTTATAATCTTGGGCATATAAACCTGGTATCGGGCGTTTTCTTTTGATTGGTAAAACTGATAGACAATTCATACCCGCCATTGGAGGAGGATATGGTTTTAATCTGCGAAATATTTATATCATAACTAAACCCAATGGTCAGTCCGTTAACATGTAATCCGATATTGGGCGCGATGGCATCATGGAGGCGGTAGGTGCTGCCTACAATAAGTTCTTTGCCTTCTTCAATTTTCAGGTTACATACCAAGCCGCCTGCCAGTTCATTAGCATTACCCTGTTGCAGGTACACAGCATGCGGGATCAGTTCGGCCCTGGCACCCAGTTGAAATCTTATACCGCCATGCAGAGAATATCTTACAGGAACTTTATTATCGTTAGCACCTGATAGAAAACGGCTGTTAGGCTGTGTTGGGTGATAAAGGCTTATCCCAATAAAAGGATTGATAGACTTTGAAGGGTTACCATCAAAATACATCAGGCCCACACTGCCATCGAATGATGTAGCAGATTGGTTGGTAAATAATTCATTCGAAGGTATTGTGGGATCGTATCCTGTAACCGGATTAAACTGATTGCCAAATTGCAGCTTTGCGGGATCTACCCTTCTGTTTAACATGCCTATTTGAAATCCACCTATTAAAATTTTGTATTGGGTAAGATGCACCTGGTATGAGGCAGAAATATATCCATTCGTGTTATGATAACTGCCATCACCTGTTACCTGGTTGAGAAGGGTTAAGCCAAGTCCGAAGTTTTTAGGTAACGCGAAATCCCCGCTGAGTCCCTGCGTAATCAATGGTGAGGCAATACCGGGTAATTGCCGCCGGTAATTTGCCGTAACACGCCAGTTACCATCAATGGCACCTGTAAAAGCCGGGTTAAGCCATAATGGATAGGCATAATATTGTGTAAAATGCGCATCCACCTGGGCCCACAGGCAGTTAACAGAAACCAGCAGGCTTACGAGTAATAATAATAAAAGTTTTCGCATGTACTTTTTTTATGGCATTGTTTACTTTCGGGTAGCAACTACCTGATCAGGCTAAACGAACCGCTTTTTGTAACCCTTTTTCCATCCTGCATTATCGCTTCTAACGCGTATACATAATTACCTGCCGGTGCTTTCTTTCCATTGTACACCCCGTCCCATCCTTTCGAAATATCTGTTGACATAAATAACTGTCCGCCCCATTGGTTATAAATCATCAGCCTTACCGATGTGATAGCAGTGCCATATACCAGCAGTATATCATTTATACCATCTCCGTTTGGTGTAAAAGCATTCGGAACATAAATACCATCCCCAAACGGGTTAAGCGTGGTGGCTTTTGCCTGCGCCGTATCGCTTGTCTGACAAGAATAGGGACCAATAGCTTTCACTATTATATTTCCTGTTTGATTTGGAAGAAGTCCTGTTATTGACTGTGTTAAACCCTGGGGTCCACCAACAGGGTTTATATATGTGTTACCCCTATCCAGACTAATAAGATAACCTGCTGCACCCGTTACCGGATCCCACCTGAACATAAGCACTGAAAGGCCGGTTGAATCAATATGTAAAACAGGGGTGGCTAATTTTTTTCTGACTATAATTCCTGCATTCCCTGTTTTGGATGCACAAATGGCCGGGTTGCTCGCAGCAGTGATAAGATAAGCAACATCATTCGTGATATTTTTTGGTGTATAGTAAATACCTGTATTAATAACAGCAGGGTTGCCTGAAACAGCCCATGAATAGTTAATCCCTGCTTGTGGAACATTGATATAAAGAGAGTCTGCATCGCCGGTGCAAATAGAATCTTTTTGCACGCCTACGGTAAAAGCTTTCACAGGAATAGCAAATAAAACCTTACTGGTATCCGTTGCCGTACAAACATTTTTTGTAACTGTTACAGCATACACACCATTTTGCTTGACCGAAATAGTTTGTGTGGCATCGCCAGTGTTCCATAGATAGGTATTGAAGCTTGCACCAGCATCTAACACAGCAGAGTCGCCGCATATATTTACATTTTGTTGAAGGGCTGTCTGCATATTGGTGACTGAAATAGTTATACTGTCTTTGCAAACAGAACTACCAATGGTACGTGTAACGCGATAGGTAGTTGTTTGAGATGGTTTTACAATAATGGAACCAGTGGTATCACCGGTTGACCATACAGTAGATTTAAAAGATGGGGGAACAGTTGTTGAATCAGGATAATACGCCCATATACCATCGTATCTCGCCCAGATCATTCTTTTACCAACAGGATCATAGTATGCATATGTATTTAATAAAGTTTTGGGCATAGCCGGCGGAACATCCCCTTCTCCCTGAAAGGCTACAAAACCGCTGTCAATATTTCGCCGAAAGAAAAATGTTTTATTCGTGTTAACCAGGTTTTGGTTAGCTGCATAATTTCCTGTTGGCTGGTATCCGCCAAATAAATAAAAACGCGATTTATCGTAATAGTTTACGAAAGCTCCTTCGTATTGAACAGATGCATTATTTACCGGAAGAATATTTTGAAAAGTGTAGGTTCTCAAATCAAGCTCCCACAAATCCTTTAACCAGCAGAACATCCCGTTAGCCGTGGCCCAGGGGCTGCCAAGCGTACAATTGCCTGCAAGTTCATCCCCGGAATAATTACCCTGTCCGGAAAACAAATAGAGTTTTGTGCCATCAGCATTGGTACCTGCCAGGTTTCCACCCTTGGGAGGCATTGAATCAATCGGCGGATTAGATTTTCTTTGCTGCCACCCTGTACCATCATTTTCAAAAATCCAGCTTTTCATTTGGTTAAAGCCATAACCGCCGTATAACCCAACCTGTTGCTTAACAGGATTCCAGTATACCGATGAACCAAAACATTCCCTGTCAATCGCACCGTTGCCAATAGGTGCCCAATTGCCACCGTTATCGGGTATCGCATAAACCGAATCTCTTCCTACCCGCCAGCATAGCAACCGTTTATTGGTATAGTCATAGGTGAATTCTGTATAATCCCCCGGCCAGTTACCGGCAGGTATAGAACTCACCTTATTATTTTTTAAATCGAACCGGATAATTATTTTATGATAGATAGAATATACGTATTGGTTGGCTTTGTCGTAACCAAAAGATTTGATATTAAATAAATTGGAGTCGATTAAATTACCAGGGATCAGTAATTTCCAAACACCGGGTAAAAGGCTATCTTTTGCAGGAGGGGCAAGCAGGTTAAGGGTAACACTTAGTCCGGGACAAATAGTCGTGTCTTTCTGACGAATAAAGGGTGAGCAGCCGGGAGATAACTGGCCGAAAGCAGTACTTGCCTGCATGGCCATAAGAATAGACAATAAAGAAATAAGATGTAATTTCTTTTTCTTCACAATGGTTTTTTATAGGATATAGGTATCAGCCGAAATGGTCATGAAGGTATACAAATCCACAGATACGGTAAAATTGAAACTGGATAATTTTTATACTACAACTCTTTACGTAATCTCGCTACAGGCACATTCAATTGTTCGCGGTATTTGGCTACGGTTCGCCTGGCAATATTATAGCCTTTTTCCTGCAGCATATCGGTAAGTACTTCATCGCTTAAGGGTTTGCGTTTATCTTCCGATTCGATCATATCACTCAATATTTTCTTCACCTCACGTGTACTTACTTCTTCACCACTATCTGTACTGAGTGATTCGCTGAAAAAGAATTTCAGTCGGTAGGTGCCAAACTCTGTTTGTACAAATTTACTGTTGGCTACACGGCTAACAGTAGAAATATCCAGGCCGGTTAGCTCTGCAATATCTTTTAAGATCATCGGCCGCATGGTTGTTTCATCACCTGTAAGAAAGAATTCACGCTGGTGTTTCATGATAGCACTCATAGTACTGATTAGCGTATCCTGCCTTTGCTTGATCATATCAATAAACCATTTGGCAGAATCTATTTTTTGTTTGATAAAGAGTACAGCTTCTTTTTGACGTTTGTCTTTTTTACTGCCTTTATCATAATCCTTCAACATATCACGATAGCCTTCGCTTATCCTGAGGTCGGGGGCATTCTTTGCATTCAGGGTTAATTCCAGTTTGCCATTATTATTAAACACGAAAAAATCGGGTATGATATAACTCTCTGCCTTATTGATTTCGCCAACATTACCGCCCGGGCGGGGATTGAGTTTGATGATCTGGCCTATCACTTCTTTTATCTGCTCATCGGTAAGGTTAAGGCTGCGTTGTATTTTTTCATAATGTTTCTTGGTAAACTCATCAAAATATTTACTAAGTATCTGGATAGCCAATACCACACTTTTGCCCTCGTTCTGTTTGCGTTTCAACTGCAGCAGTAAACATTCCTGCAGGTCACGCGCACAAATACCCGGTGGATCAAATTGCTGTACCTGCTGTACAATCGCTTCAATTTCTTTTTCTTCCACCACTAAACTCTGCCTGAAAGCAAGGTCATCCGCAATTGATGATAGTTCCCTGCGCAGGTAACCGTCATCATCCAGGCTGCCAACTACCTGCTCGGCAATCTTATAACTGTGTTCATCCAGCTCCAGCATACCCAACTGGTTCAACAGCAGATCATGAAAAGTAGTTTCTACCCGGATAGGTATTACTTTCTGATCGTCCATTTCAGGATAGTTGTCATCCTTCATTTTATAATCTGCTATTTCGCCATCATCATCCGCCACATATTCGCTGATATCAACATTTTCATATTCTTCTGCACTGCCATCCAGGTCGGCATCATCATCAGAGGCATTATCAAATTCATCCTGTATGTCATCGCCATATTCATCTTCATGGCCTTCTTCATCCATTTCCAAAGCCGGGTTTTCTTCCAGCTCCTCTTTTATCCGTTCTTCTAAATTGGCCGTAGGCACCTGCAACAGTTTCATTAACTGAATCTGCTGTGGTGATAATTTTTGTAATAATTTCTGTTGTAATGATTGGCCTAATGACATACTTGGTAAATCCTGCTTCGGTTAATTGCCGTAAATTTACATACAAATGAAAGCAACCCTCCTGTGAAACGAATTTGTTTGTTTGTAAATTTATTGCTAATAACGGCTATACCAGTCCTGGCGCAGCAGGTAAAGCTATTGGGCAACGATAAGCAAAAGAATATAGATAGCCTGAGAAACCTCCCGGTCAGGTTAATTCCGGAAAATTATTACGTTAACAGTTTGCCATTTTTTTGCAAAAAAGAGTTACAAATAGAAAAAATCACCAAAATACCATTCAGGATAAGATTGGGCAACCTTGATTATGTAAATTCATTGGAAGGGAAAGGGCAGGATTTTAAGCAACCGGTAAAAACAGTCCTTAAAAATTGATCTGATTAACTTTCCCTGCATTACATTTTATGCCTGCTGCATTTGTTTATCCAATACTTTTCTAATAACCGCCGCCATCTTTTCCCCTTTTTCTTTGATCTGTTCATCTGTCCACAACAAACTAATGGCAGTAGAAATACAACGGCCCATGATGGCATCACTAGCAGAGAAGTTGGTATTGGCAAGTTTTAGTAAAGCAGCTTTCTGCGTTTCGCTTACCGCGTTCAGTGTTGCAGCATTTTTCAGGTGGTCCCACTTACTTATGTAATGCCAGTTATTTACATACCAGTATAAATTGCCCGCCAAAATACCCTGCGCTTTCATTTCTGCAATAACCGTTTTGGTTAATTCTTCTGTTGGCAGGAACCACGATAAAAAACTACAGCTATCTTCACCCCCCTCTGGTATTACGCGAAAACTTATTTCAGGTATTTGTTCCAGGTAAGCACGCAGGGCCTGATTATTCTTTTTTTGTATGGCGAGAAAAGTATCCAGTTTTCTTATCTGCGCCAATCCAACAGCCGCATGTAATTCACTGATGCGGTAATTATAACCGATAAACGGGTGAAGGTCGGCACCCCGGTCGGCACCCGTATGATCATGGCCATGGTCTGTGTAGCCATCCGATTTTGTATAGATATCTTCATTGTTCGTCATTACCACGCCACCTTCCGCGCAGGTAATGGTTTTTACAAAATCAAATGAGAATGTTCCGGCATCACCAATGGTGCCCAATGATTTTCCTTTATATTTTCCCCCGATGCTCTGGCAGGCATCCTCTAATAAAATAAGTTTGTGTTCAACACATATCTGCTTCAGCGCATCCAGGTCGGCCATGCTGCCGCACATGTGCACGGGCATAACACATTTTGTTTTGGGTGTGATAGCAGCACGGACAGCATCGGGACTCAATGTGAGCGTTTCATCAATATCTACCAATACCGGCACAGCCCCTAAACTCAGTACCGCTTCAAAACTGGCCACGAAAGTAAAAGCGGGCATAATAATCTCATCCCCTGCACCAATACCCAACGCAGCCATAGCAGTGGTTAAAGCAGATGTACCGCTCGAGGTAAGCTGTGCATATTTACAACCGAATACTTCGGTAATGGCTTTTTCAAGTTCCTGTGCTTTCCAGATGCCTTTGCGCGGGCCATCAAAACCATAACGCATCAGGATACCTGTTTCCATCACATCATTCACTTCTTTTCTTTCTTCTTCGCCAAATAATTCGAAACCGGGCATATTTTTTAGTTTGGGGTGTGGGGTTGTTTGAGGAAGCGAAGGTACAAAAGAATCATCCCCGTTCATAATTGTACACGGAATACGCAGGTTTGCTGCCTCAAGTAGCCGGGCCTTGCTTCGATTGTTCATTGAAAATAAAAACCGGCTGTAAATTATCAGCCGGCTTTTGGGTAATGTTCTAAACAATCTCCAGGTTATTTTGCAACTATAATTTTATAATCCTCCCAGTTTGTACCGTTAAATATCCTCACTTTATAGTTATCGGTGGGCAAAGAGGATATATCAATTGTTGCTGTGTTTGTTCTTTTACCAAATTTTAACCTCTTTTTGAAATTCCCCTGTTTGTCAATAATATCTACTGCAGTAAATGAAAAAATTTCAGTTTTGTTTTGTGCCGATGAATTTTTTGTATTACGCAAAACAGTTATTGTGGAAAAGGCAGGATTTGGCGATACGCAATAGGAGGAGTAGCATCCATAAGTCATTACCGAAAAGGAAACAACATAAGGAACATATACTGAAACCCCGCAGTTATTAACAGGCCTTACTGTTACATTACAATTATTAGAAACATATACGCCAATATCATGGGTTGCCCGTAAGAATCCCATCTAAGATCAGATTTGCCGGGTAACTGACCACCCCTTGATATCCGTTGTAAGAGCGGGTTGCCGTATTACTCGCCGAAAATACGATCACGCATCCAAGATTGCCCCTGCCTTGGGTACGTGCCCTGTTAACGGCATTTGTAATTGCGGGAACATAATTCGGAAAATCAACACCCTGGTAATTCCAGCTGTTTGAAATGACATCTGCCCCGTTTTGCCATGCAAAATCTATTGCTGAAGCAACGCCGTTGTCTGTTGCTGTAGTCGATTGCCCGAATATTTTGATAGGCATAATCGTTACATTAGGCGCAATTCCTGCACGCCCTCATTGTTATTTTGCGTGGCCGCTATGATACCCGCACACGCATTACCATGGCTGTCGTCCAGCCCCGGGCTCGGGTCGTTTGGATTTTCACCGGGAACAAAATTGGAGCTATTTAGCCGGACCTGTCTTGAATTTGGCAAGTCAGGATGATCAGATGTTACCCCTCCATCAATAACTGCCACTACAATGGAACTGCTGCCGCCTGTTACAGTCCACGCCCATGAAGCATTGATATCCGAACCCGGTATTCCTGAATGATTTTCAACAGGATTAAAAACCTGCCCGGTATTTCGCAGGTAAAATTGGTTATTGAAATAAGTGTCATTGG
Organism: Bacteroidota bacterium; assembly: GCA_043747705.1. GTDB lineage: Bacteria > Bacteroidota > Bacteroidia > Chitinophagales > Chitinophagaceae > Sediminibacterium. Next base: position 233 of record JAYTOS010000486.1, on the reverse strand, counting down.
AAATTACCTGGTGCTTTGTAATTGGCATCATAAAATTTGGATGGCTATATTTAACCAACCCGCTCTCTTGTATTTTGTTAGCAACTTCACATGCATCAGACGTGGAAGCTATTTCAATAACACTATAAAATTTCCCTTCCGTTATTTTTGCAGAAGCATCCAGCCCGTTTTTCTTTATTACATCATATATGGTTATTCCATCCTTGGGTTCTATTAATATTTCATTGGCATAA
>JAYTOS010000485.1:0-2504 GCA_043747705.1 Bacteroidota bacterium | reverse complement strand
TTATCTATCGCATTGGCCGATAAAATAAATTTACTCAGACGGGAAAAAGAAAAATCGCAGGCCGAAGTATTACAACTGGTGCGTGATCAGAATGTAACCCTTGAAAAGAAAGTGACTGAGCGGACAGAAGAATTGCAATCTTCCAATACCAATCTCAGCTCCGCCTTACAGGATTTAAAAGATACACAGATACAATTGGTTGAAGCGGAAAAGATGGCTTCACTTGGCCAGTTAACAGCGGGTATAGCACATGAGATCAATAACCCCATCAATTTTGTAAAATCAAATATCAAGCCTCTGCAACTGGATATTAATGATCTGATAGAGATCATTGATGAGTATGATAAACTGCATACAACAGACAATGCCGATATTCCGGGTAAACTGATGAATATAGAAAAACTGAAAAAACAGATTGATATTGATTATGTAAAAACTGAAATTGACAGCCTTGTGAAAGGCATACAGGATGGGGCAGAGCGCACAGCAGAGATCGTTTTGGGCTTACGCAATTTCAGCAGGCTTGATGAAAGCGAGGTTAAAACGGTTAATATCCATGAGGGTATTGATTCTACATTGATTTTGCTGAAGAACATGTTGCCGGATAACGTAAAAATTGAAAAGGACTTTCAGGCCAACGGAAACATTGAGTGCCTGCCTGGCAAGCTTAACCAGGTTTTTATGAATATACTGAGTAACGGTATACAGGCTATCAAAGAAAAAGAACATCAGAATGAAGCAGAACTTATCAGCATACGTACAAAAGACATTGGCGACCGTATTGAAATACATATCAAAGATACCGGGGTAGGGATGAGCGATGAGGTGCGGCAAAAAATATTCGATCCTTTTTTTACTACAAAAGACGTAGGGGAAGGCACAGGGCTTGGGTTGTCTATTGTATTTAAAATAATTCAACGGCATGAAGGGAAAATTGACGTATTATCGTCAAAGGGAAATGGCGCAGAATTTATTATAACTTTACATCATATATTACCGGAAACAGCTGTAGTCTAATCTATACACATGAATACCAAAACAGATTCGAAAATAAAAGTACTGTATGTAGATGATGAGACCAATAACCTCGTAGCCTTTCAGGCAGGTTTTAGGCGGCACTATGAAATTTTTACGGCCACTACTGTAGCTGAGGGTTTAGGCATTTTAAATGATAACGATATACAGGTGGTTATTGCCGACCAGCGTATGCCGAAAACCACGGGAGTAGAATTTTTTGGCATTGTAAGAAAAGCACATCCCAATCCCATGCGGATTTTAATGACGGGCTATTCTGACATTGAAGCGATTGTTGATGCCGTTAACACAGGAGAAATTTTCCGATATATAAAAAAACCATGGGATGACCTGGAATTAAAAAATGCCATCCAAAATGCATACGAGGTATATTCTACGCGGCAGGAACTGAAAAATAAAGTATACGAACTGGAAAGAGCCAATGATGAGTTGAATCGTTTTGTTTACAGCACCTCACATGATTTGCGGGCACCATTAGCGAATATTTTAGGGATACTTAACCTGGCCAAACTACAGCAGCCGCTGGAAGACCCCCATAATTATTATGGGATGATTGAAAGCTGCGTAAATAAAATGGATGTTTTTATTCATAAGATCATTGAGTATTATAAAGGTATCAGGGTGGATAATGTGAATGAAGTGATTGATTTTAGCAGCGTGTTGAATGAAAGCATCCTTCTCTGCAATATGCAAAACCCGCAAATTGTTTTTGAAGTGGATGTAAACCAGGCGATAGAATTCCGGAGCGATGGGTTCAGGCTGTCACTCATATTGAATAACCTGATTTCCAATGCCGTTAAATACCAGCGGCAGGATGAGGAAAACCCGAAAGTAAAAATTAGTGTTGCCGTATCTGAAAGAGAAGCGGTCATTTTAATTGAAGACAACGGTGTTGGTATTATTGATGATCACCTGAATAAGATATTCCAGATATTCTTCCGCAGTACCGATTACAGAAATGGCCTGGGCATTGGGTTGTATATTGTAAAAGAAGCATTAACCCGTATTGGTGGTGATATTACCGTAAAATCTGATTTTGGAAAAGGCACCCGGTTTACTTTAAAGGTACCTAATCATGCACCGAAAAATTAGTAATGCCGGGTAAATAAAGAAGCGGCTAATAATTCTCATACAGGTATTGTATTCTGCCCACCAGCTTTTTTTCTTTATCAAAACCGGCTTCACTTTGTTTTAGGCCTTTTTCGTTGTAGGTATATTTCCAAACAATATAACTGGAGCTGCTCACAGATAGCTGCGTCATTTGACTAACCCTGCCATTGGCATCATATTCATACAGGTAATCGGGGAATAGTTTTTTTAACCGGTTGTTGAAGCGCACAATATCGGTTAAATGGCTTTTGGCATCATAGTAATAGTAATAGGTTTCGAGGGTTCGGTTTTTCTTTTTCCAGTGTTCTTCTACTATAAGTCCCTGTTCATCCTTCATCAGTTCAATAATAGTAGTATCA
>JAYTOS010000484.1:0-13196 GCA_043747705.1 Bacteroidota bacterium | reverse complement strand
AAGAGCATTGTAAAATTCATTACGGGTCATAAAGGCAAAAGCGGAATTATTTATACCCTTAACCGGAAAACAACAGAGGAGCTGGCAGAAATACTGGTAGCGAATCAAATTAAAGCAGTTGCTTATCATGCAGGTCTCGACCAAAAATTGAGGGCCAGGAGGCAGGACCAGTTTTTGAATGAAGAAGTACAGGTAATTGTTGCCACTATTGCTTTTGGAATGGGTATTGATAAACCGGATATCCGGTATGTGATCCATTTCAATATTCCTAAATCCATAGAAAATTATTACCAGGAAACGGGCCGTGCCGGGCGTGATGGAATGGAGGGACTTTGTGTATTATACTATTCGCATAAAGATGTTTCTAAACTTGAACACCTGATGCGTGATAAGCCCCTTAGTGAAAGAGAAGTAGGCGCGCAACTGATAGATGAAACGGTAGCGTATGCGGAAAGTTCTGTCTGCCGCAGGAAAATATTATTACATTATTTTGGTGAAGACCGCGAGGAAACTAATTGTGGTAACTGTGATAACTGCCTTCACCCTAAAGAAAAAATTGAAGCCAAAAACGATGTGGTAAAATTATTAAAAGTTGTGAAAGCACTTGATGAACGTTTTACGACCGATTATGTAGTGAATGTAGTGATGGGAAAATTAACCCCGCAGATAAGTATTTACCGTCATGATACATTGCCGGTATTTGGTTTGGGCAAAGACAAAGACAGCCATTTATGGAACAGCCTGGTAAGGCAAATACTGCTGGAGAACCTGATTAAAAAAGATATTGAAGAATATGGCCTGTTGAAGATGACAGACAAAGGCGAGCAGTTTATAAAGAAGCCCACATCATTTAAAATTGTATTGAACAATTTATTTGAAAATGCACTTTTTGATGAGGACGAGAGTGAGAATGCCTCACAAACCGGTGCGGCAGCGGATGAGAAATTGTTTGAGATGCTGAAAGAACTGCGCCAGGCAGAAGCCAGGAAAAAAAGCCTGCCTCCATTTGTAATCTTTCTTGAAAACTCATTACAGGATATGGCCACCATTTACCCAACTACTTTAGAGGAGATGGAAAAATGTCAGGGCGTAAGTAAAGGCAAGGCAATTAAATACGGGAAACCTTTTGTAGAACTGATCGCTAAATATGTGGCTGAAAATGATATTGAAAAGCCGGATGATTTTATTATGAAGAGTGTGGCCAATAAAGCCAATAATAAAATATACATTATTCAGAATGTTGACAAGAAAATACCACTCGAAACCATTGCTAAAAATAAGGCACTTAAGCTGGATGAATTACTGGAAGAAATGGAAACCATAGCTGCCAGTGGAACCAAGTTGAACCTGGATTACGCAATTGATGAATGGCTGGATGAATATGACCAGGAAGATATTATCGAATATTTTAAAAGCTGCCAAACCTCATCTTTGCAGGTAGCCCAGGAAGAGCTGAGCGAGAATAATTATAGCTGGGAGCAATTGAAAATTATGCGAATTAAATTTTTGAGTGTGTATGGGAATTAACCGCTGATTTTTTTGATTGAAATATGTAATTTGTATGATGGCCCGTTCTGATCGAACGGGCTTTCTTAAACCCACGGCTATGCCTTAAAACTCTGGGCTAAAGCCCTGAAGAAGGATTGGTATTGGATGCAAAATCCCTACCCTGAAGAGTAGGGTAATGCTAAAGAAAATGATTCTTAACTCTCACTTATCTTTTTCAAAGTCTTTAGGCCTTTGATCAAAAATGCCGTACAAAAAAATTGTCTGGTGCTTTAATATGAAGGATATCCTCTTGTAATATGTTTTCGAACCAAAGAAGAAAGATTGAACCAATTGTTGCTCAGTGCTCTCATGCTATGCTGTAGTCTTCAGGCTGTGGGTCACCACCCACTTTTAAAAATCTGGTGCTTTAATATGAAGGATATCCTCTTGTAATATGTTTTCGAACCAAAGAAGAAAGATTGAACCAATTGTTGCACAGTGCCCTCCTGCCTTGCTGTAGTCTTCAGGCTGAGGGTCACCACCCACTTTTAAAATCTGGTGCTTTAGTATGAAGGATATCCTCTTGCAATATGTTTTCGAACCAAAGAAGAAAGATTGAACCAATTGTTGCATAGCTCTCTCCTGACTTACCGCAGCCTTCAGGCTGTGGAGCAAAAATCCCCTTCTTCAAAAAATCTGGTGCTTTAGCACCGGGTGATATTATATTGAAATCAAGTATAAATACGCTATAAAAAATCGAAACACTTCATTTCCTTTGCCAAATCATGCCTTACACACAAATCTGTATTCATTATGTATGGACTACCCATAACCGTAAGCGATTGCTTACCCAGCCACATCGTCAATTATTATTTGACCATATCAGGCAAAACGCATTGCTAAAAGGTATTTATCTCGACAGGATAAATGGATATATAGAACATGTGCATTGTCTTGTATGGCTAAAACCTGAACAAACGATAGGTGATATTGCACAATTACTGAAAGGGGAATCCTCTTACTGGTTCAATCATAAATCGGGTATTGAAAACGTCAGGCTAAAGTGGCAGGAAGAATATTTTGCGGTGTCTGTAAGCCTGTCTATGGTTGCGAGGGTAAGGGCGTATATTGATAACCAGGAAAAGCATCATCGGAAGAAAACATTTGAAGAGGAGTATACTGAATTGATGCGGCAGTATCTTTTTATAAAAGACCTGGATAACAGCCTGGCACATTATAAATTAAAGACCGGGCGCTAAAGCGCCCGAAGCTTTTAGGGAGCTACTTATGTTCACAGCCTGAAAGCTGCGGTAAGGCAGGAAGGAAATTTATCTGCGTCTGAAGGTTAACGTTGTACAGATCTTTTATTTTAGTTTGAGATCTTAAGTAAAATATTTGGAAGTTTCTCAATGTACCAAGGCTACCATCAGACAGCGAGTGATCTAGCTATTTTGCATGGCAGTAATCATTCGAAGAATGGTTAAGCGTCTCAACCTTAACCGTCTTCATAAATTAAAGACCGGGATGGCTAACGCGCTTGTAGCTTTTAGGGGAAACTTACAGATGGTCTGAAGGCAGTGGCAAGGCAGGACAACTTTTAAATATAGCTAAAATATCTTTAATATATAACCTAAAAAGTTGCGACAACTGCAAAACAAAAAAATAGACTGTTTTCATCAATTACACAATAATATCTTTTACTAATACATCAATCATCTCGATTTCCTTTCTTAAATAGTTTTTAATATCTATTCTTAACCTACCTAAAAATATTGCTGAAAGTTCTTGTTTTGGAATATTAGCAATTAGATATTCACTAGCTCTTTTATGCGCAAGCTCACTTAATCGAGCTAATTGTTGATGAATTTCATTCTTCTCAGTAAACTTAGGATAAAATATATCTAATATTTTTTTATGTACATCGCGGGCTCCATATAAGCCTCGTGACTGAAAATCTTTCATTAGTTCATTTGGAATACTTGAATTTAAAATAGCAGTTAAATAGTATGCTTCATTTATATTTTCAGTACCAAACCAATAACCTTTGCTTTCTATTATAAAATCCAAGCTAAGGTCCGCACGCTTCACAATGGTGGCGTTAGCATCTTTTGCAGAAGCGCTATAAAGAACTATGTAAGGAATATTCAAATCCTGCTCTGTTATTTTATTTTGCCAGTTTAAATAATTTTCACTGCTAATGGTTTTATTTTTCTCAGTTCTGTACACTTGCCAAATATTTTCGGCATTATTAAACCACCTTGATGCATTCAGGCAGCCTTTTCGCTGTAATTCAGTAGCGTTATGAAGCTTAATCTCCTTCTTATTATAATTACTAAATTCAATTGTTATAGGCAGCACTATCAAATCGGGTTTGAATAATGCAAAAGGTAAAATACTTTTTGATAAAGCTGTATAGAAAATAAAACGACTTTCCATCATACCATTAAAATCAACAGTTTCTTTCCAAGGCGATTTTGCATCAGGCTTTATGGCATCAGCAGTTTTTATATTTATTATTCTATCTTCAAAATCAGGGGTATCTGTTGTTAATTCCACAAAATAAAAGGAGCGGGGTACTATTGTTGCACCTTGTTTAAATTGTTTTTTATAGGGGTTTATTTTACCTGTTGATTTGCTATCTGTAATTGAAAAGGCGGTTGATTTACCTTGTTTTATATAATACCAGGTAACAATAGATTCAATTAGTCTAGGAGCAGCAATTGCTAAATTACAATTATGTGCGGGTAAATGAGCGGATAAGATCAAACCTTGTAACCCAATGTCTGCAATCCTTTTTGAAACCACTTTTTTTTCGGTAAATAATACACAACTTGGTATTCTAAACAAAGGTGTAATATCTTTTAAGTCCCAAATATTAGAAATCTTCATCCCTTTAACAGACCCTTTTCTTGTATTATCATGATGATCGGCGCTAAAAAAACTCCGTGGTAAAACAAAAGCTACCTTACCGGTATCTTTCAAAAAATAATTAGTGCAGTGGGCAAGAAAAATAGCTGCGATTTCGAGGTGCGGAAAATTCGCAACTTTAACTGGGTTAAGATGATATTTTTCGGCTAATTCTTTTAAAGTATTTTGATATTCTTCATTTTTAATTGAACTATAAGTAAACCAGGGTGGATTACCAATAATATAATCAAATCTACCGCCGAGGAAATAAGGTTTATACAGATTTTGAAGGATAAACTTCCATATACTATTCCGGCCCTTTTCTTTTACAGATTTCAGACCTTCATAAATTTTGTAAAAACTTTCGATAATCTGCTGATTAATACCTCCTCTTTTATATTGGGTTTTTAAACTATTTTCTAAAGTCAGTATCGTGGCTTTCTTCTTATTCATAGTTTGTTCCGCAAGCGCATCACAAATATCTACGCCCTCATCGAATAACTGCATATCTTCCAGAACCTGTGAGCTCAAACGAAAGCTCTCTTTATCAATCTCCATTTTAAAATCAGAACCAAATAGTGTTTTTACCCCTTCGGGGACCTTAAGCGTATTTGATAAAATAATATTGATATGTATGGGGCGCTTTAGGTGTCTGATATCTTTTCCTAATGCCAAGAGTATTGTGGTCTTTGCAATCTGTACACTCAAGGGGTGAATATCAATGCCATAAATTTGATTGCACAGATCTTCCACTGAAATTTTAGGGTTCAATTTCTTCATACGATGGATAGCCGCCCTTAAAAAAGAACCACTTCCGCAGGCAGGGTCTAATATCTTGTCACTCTGTTTAAAACTAAACTCTTCGACTATCCTTTCACACAACCAATCTGGAGTATAATATTCCCCCAAAGCATGGCGGGTGTCTAAATCAATTAATTCCTGGTACACACCTTTTAATACATCTTCTTCTACTTGTGTAAAGTCGAAATTGGAGATTTCTTGTGCTATTAAACGAAATGATTTCTTTAGGTTACGAAAATTAAGGTCGGTTTTTACCCAATGGAAAAAATCATTATCAATAAAGTTTCTAATATTGAGCTTATTGAAAATTTCGCCATCTAGGATCCCTCTTAACTCGTCTTCGTCAATGTAATCGTCATTACTCACTACACTATACGCAAGCATTTTGGAAAAAACACTCAAATAAGTATGTATAAGAAAAACATCTTCTGTGGCATCAAATTTCCCGTAAGCAATACTTAAGAACCTCCTCCATTGTTCGAAAGAAACCTGCACTTCACCATATTTCTTTGCCTCTTTAAACCATGCAGATAATTCTCGGAAACTTTCAATGAAAACATTACTTTGGTAACCGAAGGCTTCTTCAATTCTTTTTAATGTTGCTTTTTGTTTCTCTTCTTTAAATAAAAATCTATCTATCCAATAATAAAAATTTTCAGCGTTGGACGAGGTTAATGTAAATGAAGCAGATGAGATTTCGTTTAAAATAAGTTGATCCTCATTTAAACTATCCAGTCTATCAAGACAGGAGATGTCTGGCGCAAAAACTTTCCAGTTAATAAAGTCTGAGGCGATAAGTATATAGTTATATCCTTCACCACTATTAAATTGACCTAATAAATACCCGGCTAATTGCTCTTTTGCATGTTTCAAAGAAACTTTTAGACTATTTTCATATTCGATTATAATCTTGTTATAGAGTGTATCTGCACTGCCCCTGTGCAATTTATCCTTCCGTGGAATGTTTACAATGTTGGTTTCGGCCCCTAAAGTTATTGCATCAATAATTTTAACCGTTTCGGTATTGGATGAGTAAAGCCTATTGAGTAAATCTTTAAAAGCCTCTCTTTTTGTAAATTCTTTACTTGCCGCTTTAATCTTGGTTAAGTACTCCTGAATATGTATAACCTTGTCTTTTTTCTCCTCTGATAGATTTGGTGTCGACATCTGCCTGGTGAATTTTAACTGCTAAAACTGTCGTTATACAACAGAAATGAATTATAAAGACAGTAAATGTACTAAAATGACAGTTAATTGTGCTTTTAAGACATAATGCAATCGATCAGTTTGGCAATTTTGACTTGTGAAAGACATAATAGGAAAGCGCATACGGAAACTCAGGCAGAGCAAAGACTACACCCAAGATAATATGGCTGCGGAGTTAGACATTACCGCCGGTGCCTATGCGAAAATTGAAAGAGGTGAAACAGACCCATCTGCCACACGCCTGTTGAGAATTGCAGAAATACTTGAAGTAGACGTAATAACTTTTTTTCAAGACAAAAACCAACCCTCCCGGGTAGAAGAGCCGGTGAAAGAATACGGCTTTGCCACCAAAACAGATATTGAAAACCTTACCTACCTCATTAAACAGCTAAACAGCGAAATTGAAAAACTGAAAACAGAAATGGCCGTAGTGAAGAAACAGGGAAGCAAGGGGAAGCAATAAGGGAACTCCTGACCAGTGTTCGAGGCACATTCTTCTACCTATTCTGAAGAGTAGGGCAATGCAAAAAACTTGAATTTTCTAAACTTACAGGAACCCAAGGCCAATTGAGGAAAATTTTACTCATTATAGAGCCAGCGTTTATATTGTTACTCAAATCTCTTTGCCTTTTTGCAGCCTTACTATTCCAGATGAAAATCTTTTTTTAATCGGTTTCTAAACTGTGTCTGAAACAGCTTATTGCTTTTTAACAGCCCTCATACGATGTATGAAAATCTCATGGTTAGACTGTGGCTTTCATATGTAACCGAAATATCCTTTTTACATTACCCCAGCCTTCAGGCTGTGGATACCAATTCTCCCCAAATTATTTGGTGCTTTAGCACCCGGTAGTGTAGAATAAAAAACTCCTTTCTGAAAGTTTTAACACTTGGCACCAAACTTGCAAATATGTAAATAGCATTTGTCCCCGGAAACTGTCAAGTATTATAGACCCCGGTTATCATATGGTTATTTTTCACTGTTTAATAATAGGGCATGTACATTCAAAATTTACAACTGGGGCTGGTAGAAAACATGAGTTATGTAACTGTATTGGCCAATAAAGCCGGGCGTTTGGTACTAAAAGTATTAGATGTGGAAGGCCACATTGCCAAAACAGTGATTGCTACCATCAATGAAGGCAAACAACAACTCGAACTCAACATGGGCGACCTCAATAGCGGCAGGTATGTGATGAATGCATTTAGCGGCGATATTTTTATTAAATCGATCAGGTTCATCAAACAATAACAGGCGGTATCTGGAATTAATAATAATAAGAAGTTTTTTGAAACATATAGAGAGATAAGAAAACAGGTTTTTATATGCCCCCGGGCTTAACTTATGTTCCTCCTTAGTGTTTAAAAAAAATCAATTGATGTATGCGTAACAGGTCTCGCCAAAGCAAGACCTACTTTTTTTCAAAGGCCACCACACGCTGTCTCACATTCTCTCTTATGCTGAGGTAATAAAGGTTCATATCTGCAATATGATAATTATTGGACCTGAGTAAAATATTGCCAAAAAAATGCGGCTTGTCTGTCCATAGCAAACCCTTACCCACATTTGCATTCGCCACTTTTTTTACAGGCTTATTAAAATTCAGTAATACCCCTCCCGTGTTCAATGATCGGTCTGCCAACGGTGAACCGGCATTCCAGGTAAGCGGATTGGTAACAACTGATATAAATTTTTCCTGCTTAATAAAATCAGGTGTATATCCTTCCTTATACGTTCGCCAACTGCATGCACAACCGGTTTGCAAGGGTGTAGCGCATACGGCGATAGTGCTAAAGTAATCCGGTTCCAGCGGCATACCTATCAAATAAGCTACTACCAGGCGGCTTTGTAATGGCTTGCCGTCAAATAATTCTTTCAGTAACCGCTTGGCATGCGTAGTACCCTGGCTATGCGAGGCAATAATGATGGGCCGGCCGTTGTTATTGTTTTGCAGATAATATAAAAAAGCTGTCTTAACATCCTGGTAGGCCAATTCGAAGGCAGCCCGCGCATGCGCGGTGTCATCAGCATTTTTCGGATAATACGCAGAGAGACTCGCCTGGCGGTATCGAGGCGAGAAAACCCTTCCTGCCGCATTAAAAATACTTGCCTGGAATAAGATGGTGGAATAATCTGTTTTGGCATTTAAATCAGCATCATCAACAGGGGCATTCCAGCCGAACGGTCTTTCTTTTGCAGTATAGGTAGTGGGATGAATAAAGAATACATCGGCCGATGAATCGGGCCGGTAGCCATCCAGCAAAGAACGCGGCACGCTGTCTGAAGGATCGTGTTTATAAGGATGTGCGGCCCAATCATCCAGATTACTGTAATCAGGATGACCGTCCGGGCTTTTAAAAGTGTACTGAGAGGCAAACTGGTGATATCGGTTACTGCATGCCATTAACAGCATACAGCCTAACAGAAAAATGGGAATATTTTTTTGATTCATGGGCTAAAGTTGATAAAAATTTCTAAGAAACCCATGTTATCTACAGTACCTGCTATATCGGAGTTCTTTCGTAATTTTCCAGACGGATTTTGAAAGAAGTATTTTTTCACTTTAAAAACTACCTATCATGGCTATTCCCGTAGTTGATTTAGCAGAATTTTTAAGTGGCGATGCAAAACGCAAAGCTGCTTTTGTACAGGCCCTGGGCGAAGCATACGAAGAAGTGGGTTTTGTAGCGGTTAAAAACCACGGCGTTCCCGATGAATTGATCGCGCATCAATATGAATATGTACAACAGTTTTTTTCCCTTCCGCTGGAGAAAAAATTAACCTACGAGATAAACGGTTTGGCAGGGCAGCGGGGTTATACCAGTTTCGGGCGTGAACACGCCAAAGGCAGTGAGGCCCCGGATTTGAAAGAATTTTTTCAATATGGTCAGATCGTTGAAGACAATGACCCCATCAAATCTGAATACCCCGAAAATGTATCGGTAGGCGAGATCGGGGCCTTCAATAAAACCCTGTACGACGCCTATCGAAATTTTGAAAAAAGCGGAAAAGCTTTATTGCAGGCCATCGCCCTTTACCTGGGATTGGATGAACATTATTTTGACAAATATGTTCAGAATGGCAATTCTATTTTGCGTTGCATCCATTACCCGCCCATCACCCATGAACCTAAAAGTGCTATACGTGCCGAGCAACATGAAGATATCAACCTGATTACTTTGCTGGTAGGTGCTTCGGCAGACGGTTTGCAAATATTAACCAAACAGGGTGATTGGGTAAACGTTACTTCCTTACCCGAACAGATCGTGGTAAATGTGGGTGATATGCTGCAAAGGCTTACCAATAATAAATTAAGAAGTACCACGCACCGCGTAGTAAACCCTTCACGCGACCTATGGCATACAAGCCGCTTTTCCATGCCGTTTTTTTTGCACCCCAGAAGCGAGATGAGCCTGGCTTGCTTAGACAGCTGTATTGATGGGGAACATCCCAAAGCTTACCCCGATGCTACGGCGGGTGAATATTTAGATGAAAGACTGCGGGAGATAGGACTAAAAAAATAACGTCTTACCCGGGCTTTGGCGGGAGCTATATTTGATTTGGGTATAATTTATATGATTAAGGAGGAAATAATAGTGTTTCCTCCTTTTTAATTAGGTGCCTGCCTATTTTATGTGAGCAGGTACATCAATTTTAATTAAATTTCAATCTAATCAGTTCCCTGTAACAATTGGCACTATTTCGTCATACCCCTTTTCTTCGTGCTGTGTTTTGGCACAGCCTTACCGCTTTTGGCGGGCCGCAGGGACATATGGGCATGATGATGAAAACCTTTGTTCACCAACGGCACGATGTAACAGAAGAGGAACTGGTTGAGTACAATGGCTTTTGCCAGTTATTACCCGGCGCGTCTTCTACGCAAACGCTTACCCTTATCGGTTATAAAAGAGGGGGCATCCCGCTGGCCGTGCTTACACTGTTGATCTGGATACTGCCTGCCTGCACCATTATGGGGGCCGTGTCTTTTCTTTTAGATTATTTTGATGACATGGGTGTAAATACCCAGCTATTCAAATTCATCCAGCCGATGGCTATCGGGTTTATTGCCTATTCTACTTTCCGGATATTTGGCATCGCCATACACAATACGATTACAAGGGTTATATTGATCGCCGCAACGGTTGCCACTTTCCTGGCTTTTAAAACACCCTGGATATTTCCGGCATTGATAGTAGCAGGGGGCATTGCTACCAATTTCAGCGACAGGCGTATCCCGCAAAAAGGCATTCCCCCGAAAAAGATAAAATGGGGTAATATGCTCATATTCTTAGCACTGTTTGCTATTGCCGGATACTTATCCGAGACTGCCAGCAGTCAGAAATGGGCCGCTCAAAAACCTATCAATCTCTTCGAAAATGCTTACCGTTTCGGAAGCCTGGTTTTTGGCGGTGGCGATGTATTAATGCCACTGATGTACGAACAGTATGTTACCCGCCCCGAAACCAAAAGGGTTCAGGAAACCAAAAGGGCGGTACTTCGGCTTAGCCGGGAAGACTTTTTAACAGGCTCAGGTATTGTACGGGCTATACCAGGCCCTGTATTCTCCATCGGCTCTTTTGCCGGCGGGATGGTGCTGCGTGAAGAGGGACCTGGTATGCAGTTGCTTGGCTGCATAATTGGTATGGTGGCCATCTTTTTACCCAGTGCTTTACTCGTATTGTTCTTTTTTCCGGTATGGCATAACCTGAAAAAATATGCTGTTATTTACCGCTCGCTCGAAGGCATTAATGCGGCGGTAGTAGGCATTATGGCCGGTGCTACCTGTTACCTGATAAAAGATACTTTTCTCGGCTCATTAATGGAGGGCAAAATGATTGGGGTTTGGGAACTCCTGATTGTTGCCGCCACATTTCTCCTGCTTAACAGTAACCGTATACCTGCTCCCTTTATTGTACTGGGCTGCCTGTTAATGGGATGGTTGCTTTGAGGGGAGTGAATCGTGAGTAGTGAGTATAGCTTTGCTCCCTTAACACACTCACAACTGACTACTCACTACTCACGATTAACATAGCCGGAAAAAGCAAGGATATTGCACAATTACAGAAATCCTGTATATTAGAGTATGGTCACATTAGCACTTTACAACCTCAAAGGTGGTGTAGGCAAAACTGCTGCCACAATAAACCTGGCGTATTTAGCTGCCAAAGAAGGCTATAAAACATTGGTATGGGATATGGATCCGCAAGGGTCTTCCTCCTTTTACCTTGGCGCAGAAGCCGGTACTAAAAATGAATCCAAAAAACTGTTAAACAGTGAAATGGATTTGTTAGATGCAGTGCAGAATTCTGCCTATCCAAACCTGGATATTATCCCGGCCGACCTTTCTGCCCGTCATGCAGATGTATTATTGAGTGAGATGAAACAATCGAAAAGAAAGATTTCTTCTTTGCTTACCTCCTTAAAAAAAGACTATGATGTGGTGATACTGGATTGCCCGCCTGGTATTTCTCTATTGCACGATGCGATCTTTTTTGGTGCCGACTGGGTATTGATGCCTAATATACCTACCACGTTATCTATCCGTTCATATGAAACCGTGCTTACCTATTTTAAAGAAAATGAGCTGGATAGTGCCAAACTAAAATGTTTCTTCAGCATGGTAGACCACCGGAAAAACCTGCACCATGAAGTGATGAATATTTTTTATAAAGACAAATTCTTCCTGAAAAGCTATATACCTTATTTGAGTGATGTAGAAAAAATGGGCATCCACGAAGCACCGCTGGAAACTTTTGCTGCCAGTAGTTATGCCGCACAGTGTTACCGTGATCTTTGGAAAGAGATCAGGAAAAACTGTATTGATGATTGATTAGCACCCTTGTCTGACTTCCGGCAGGTTTGCGAGAAAATACGTTTACATG
Source organism: Bacteroidota bacterium (assembly GCA_043747705.1). Classification (GTDB taxonomy): domain Bacteria; phylum Bacteroidota; class Bacteroidia; order Chitinophagales; family Chitinophagaceae; genus Sediminibacterium. The sequence goes on along the minus strand of JAYTOS010000484.1, from coordinate 911 downwards.
AACAGAGAACTCAATTCCTGGTACAGCCCTGCTTTGAATAAAGAAATGCCTATTGTATCATACGGGCATTGCGGGTTTGCCTTACTATTAATTCCTACCGCTGCCGCGGATTATCTGGAATATGAACGCTTTCAATTGATAGATGCGCTGGCACCCTATATTAATGCAGGTAAACTAAGGGTGTTCAGTATTGACAGCATGAACAAAGAAAGCTGGATGAATAACGAAATGGAGCCCGCACACAAGGCGATCCGTCATAACCAGTTTAACGAGTATGTTTTTAATGAAGTGATCCCTTTTATCCGCAATGCCACCAGTGAGGATACCATGGTGTATACATGCGGGGCTTCTTTCGGTGCGCTTCATGCGATGAACCTTTTTTTAAAACGTCCCGATATTATTAATGGCGCCATTAGTATGAGTGGTGTATATGACCTTACAGAATATACCAAGGGTTTCTTTGACGATCAGGTGTATTACAACAGCCCCGAACATTATCTCCCCAACCTCGCCGATGAATGGTATTTAGATAAGATCAGGGCCAGCCACCACATACATATTTATACCGGCAGCGGTGCTTATGAAGACCCCGATGCTTCCAAACGGTTTGCAGGGGTGCTTTATGGAAAAGGAATTTGGTACGACCTTGATGTATGGGGTACCGATATCACCCACGATTGGCCCACCTGGCGGAAGATGTTACCGTATATTATTGATTTGAAGTTTTGAGTTAGTCCATCTTACATCATAAATGTATCATAGATAACCTATATCCTTTCTGCAAAAACCGCGTTAATTCGCCTCACAATTCTTGTACTCTGCCAACCCTGCTTTAATATTACAGCCTAAACTATGGATTTGAGAAAAAGGCTACACCCTGTTACCCTTCTTATTGTGCTTGCCCTGGGTTG
>JAYTOS010000483.1:0-3028 GCA_043747705.1 Bacteroidota bacterium | reverse complement strand
GATCTGTCGCAAAGACGCGCCAATACAGTTAAAATGTTCTTTGTGAATAAAGGCCTTAAAGCCAGCAGGTTTACAACATTTGGCTATGGATTAGAACGCCCTATAGCAGATAATGCAACAGAAGAAGGAAGGGCATTGAACAGAAGGGTTTCAATCAAAGCCACTTTTCAAGAGTAGTGAATGATGAAAAATGAATTGATATGCTTATAAAGAAGAACCTGTTAATTGATCTAATGATTTTACATAAATTTATATACAATGTGTAATAATAAATATACATACCTGGCCTTCTTTTTAATTTTTGTATTTGGTATGCAAACTGGCTTTTCGCAGGCATATAAAGCAGGCGATAAAGCAGAAGCATTTATTAATAATGCATGGCGGGAAGTAAAGATTGTAAAAGCAATTTCGGGTAAAAATAATATGTATGAGGTACTAGTGGCAGCAGGTAAAAATACGTTGCAACTTAATAAAGCCAGCCTGCGTGCAACAAAAGCTGCCGCAATGCCATTCTCAATAAAAACCGTGGTTAATAGCAGTAGCCTTCACCTGGGCAAATACGATTTTTTTTCGGGTATCCCCACCATGTATATCGGCCATATTGTTTTACTGGCTGATGGTAAATACAAAGTAGCTTTTGGAACGGATGAGGATAATTATGAGATGGGTAATTATACCTTTCACGCATCATCCAATACTATCGAATGGCAAACAGGGTTGTTTAAAAATAAGGGCTGGGGCGGTAAACTGGTAGCCAGATCAGGCAATGACTACCGTATTGAATTTAATAGTTCCACTTTCGCTGAAGTTAACTGATAAGTTTACCCGCTGTTGATTTTGTGAATAGTCACCATCACGCGTGGTCAATTAGAACAGGTTTTTACAACTTAACCCAATTCACCATTCACCATTGCCCATTCACACTTCATCAGGCCGCAAGTTCTTTCAATGCTTTAACCAATACATCTAATTCGGCAATTGTTGTAAATACATTTGGTGTAATCCTGCAACCATGAACATTGGCACCATCAATAGCTACGGTATAAATGCCATATTTCTTCAACAGGGTTTCTGCCAGTAAAGAAGGGTTCATACCCTTAATACCTGCATTGGCTATCCCACAGGAGCGTTTTGGGTCAGCGGGTGTATTCACTACTACATTTGCAATATTGCGTACTTTGGCTGTCCAGTATTGTTGTAAAAAACGCAGGCGCGCTTCTTTTCTCTCAGCACCTATTTTCCTGTAAAAATCTATTGCATGGGTAATGGCCAGATCTGTATGTACAGGATGGGTACCAATATGGTTTAACCTTGAAATATCAGCTTCATTTCTTTCGCCCTCGGCCAGTAAGGGCCAGACCCTGCTTATCTTTTCTTTCTGAACGTATAATATTCCCACACCAAGCGGTACTGCCAGCCATTTGTGTAAACTGGCACCATAATAATCGCAATGGAGATCCGGAATACTAAACTGGATATGGGCAATGGCATGCGCTCCATCTACCATTACTTCAACACCTTTACTGTGGGCCATATCACAGATCTTTCGCACAGGTAATATCTGCCCGGTGATATTGACCATTTGGCAAATCATTAACAACCGCGTTTTATCGGTAATGGCATTGGCATACAGGGTTACGATTTCCTCATCAGAAACAGGGTGATTGGGAATGGAAAGTACCTTACTTACTACCCCATATCTTTTGCCCACCTGTTTAAACATTTCCAGCATCGAGCCATAATCCTGTTCAGCCATAACAGCTTCGTCACCGGCATTCCAGTGAATACCGCCAATAATCATATCGAGCGATTCGGTTGTGTTTCGTGTAAGTATCAGTTCTTCTGCTGAACAACCTGCCAGGGCAGCAACTTTAGCGGCCATTGATTTTTTATTCTCTGCCTGCACCGTGCGCATATAATAGGAGCCTTGGTAATTTACCTCACGTATACGCTGTATATAATTTTCCAGGATTTCTGTTGGAAGGATATTATAATAGCCATTTTCAAGATTAATATAGTCGGGCTTGAGTTTGTATTCACCCCTGATGCCCATCCAGAAACTTTCATCTTCGGCAAGTTGACCGGCAGATGTATGGACTGCTTTTTCTATCCACTTCTCCATAGCATTACCAGAAAAAGGAGCGCTTAAACCAGCCAAAGCCAATCCTTTTAGAAAAGAACGTTTTTTCATGCTGATGGTATTAATAAGTGATAATACTTGCGCAGCATTGAAAATACAAAATAAACGGTTAATACATAAGTCGGTATTAATATGATTTATCTTGTGGAAGTCGTATTCCAGTCTTTGCCAAATACGCGTTGCAGGGTTGCGGATGTTCTGGCCTGTGCATTTGTACGTATAGAAATTTCCTGTTGTTCAATTTTACTGAACATTTCATTAGTTATAATAACTGCGAGTATATTTTCGAGATTTAGGTTAAGTCCTGCCCTGTTGCCAAGTAAAATTTTAGCGGGTCCTACCAACTTATCCCATTCCTGGGCAATACGGTATTCATTCAAAGCTGTGCGCATTACAGGAGCTACTGCACCGCGTAAGCTATCCCCTACAGAACGCCGTAGATAATCAGTAGCGGCAGTACCACCATTTTTTACAATACCAATGGCATCCCGGATAGACATATGCCTGATACCATCAATAAAAATAGGAGCCGATTTAGAAGCGGCATCAATAGCAGCATTATCAAGGGTATTGGTAAACCTGTTTAATTCTGTGGTGAGGCCTAACCTGTCTAATGTCTGTACTACTTTTTGCACTTCCTGCGGTAAAATGGCTTTTAGCAATACATCTTTACTGAATGAACCTTTTTGAGCCAGGCTATTTGCCCCAAAATTAGAACCGATAATCAATGCCTCTTTAATCGCATTGGCAGCATCGCCTTCCGAAAGGATATTGGTTAAAGATTGTAATGTACTGCAACCACTCAGGCCCATTGCACTTACGGCAAACAAGGCAACTATGATTTTTTTCATGTTATTGATTTAAGCTGGTAAAATCTTATACACAACC
>JAYTOS010000482.1:0-1932 GCA_043747705.1 Bacteroidota bacterium | reverse complement strand
ATGTCTGCAGAACAGTTTGGTACTAACTTACGGGCATCAACGGCTATTTCTATTCCGAATGTGGTACGTGGTATCTTACCATTAATTATTTTATTGCATAGGGGATTGAGAAATCTAACGGGCAATTATGTAACCGGTGGTTGGATAACAGGTGTGATAGTTATGCTGTTTGCCGTGATCGCCGCTTATCATACCAAAGAAACTTTTGGAAAGGATATGGATTTTATTGAGGAATAGTTTCCGTAGACAAAAGGCTTGGGAAAATATATATCTAAAAATTAGTTATGAGTAGTGAGTAAAAAATCACTTCAACCCTCACTCACTACTTACAACTCACTATACGTTCAATTATAAGAATATGACTGAAAAGCAATTTGGCATCCTCTCATTACCTGTTATTGTTGCCGCACTTGGGTATTTTGTAGATATCTATGATTTGTTGCTATTTACCATCGTGCGGGAACCCAGCATGCAGGGCATAGGTGTATTACTGGCTGATAAAGTGCAGGTGCTGGCAGCCAGTACAAAAATCATTAACTGGCAAATGGTGGGTTTATTAATTGGTGGAGTTATCTGGGGAACAATTGGCGATAAGAAAGGAAGGTTGAGTGTTTTGTTTGGTTCGATTGCTTTGTATTCCATCGCTAATTTTATTACAGGTTATGTACAAACCGTTGATCAATATGCATGGGCCAGGCTTGTTGCGGGTATTGGCCTTGCCGGGGAATTGGGTGCGGGCATTACTTTAGTAAGTGAATTGTTGCCAAAAGAAAAAAGAGGGGTGGGTACTTCACTGGTGGCTGGCATTGGTTTATTTGGGGCGGTATTCGCGTATTTTATTTATAAGTTTACCAACGACTGGCGTTTGTGTTATAAGATTGGTGGCGGATTAGGGATCGTGTTATTACTGTTGCGTATTTCAGTTGCCGAAAGCGGCATGTTTAAACAGGTGAAAGAAGCAAACGTGCAAAGAGGTAATTTTCTTATGTTCTTTACTAACGGGAAACGGTTTCAAAAATATATTCTCGCTATATTAATTGGTTTACCTACCTGGTATGTGATTGGGGTACTCGTAAATTTAAGTAACCGGTTTGCCAAAGAGATGTATGGCGATAACCACATTGAAAGTGGCCGGGCTATTATGTATGCATATGTAGGTATCGCCATCGGTGATATACTGATTGGTTTGGTGAGCCAGTATTTCAAAAGCCGAAAAAAAGCATTACTCTCATTTTATCTTTTGAGTATGGTTGCCCTGGTTCTTTTTTTTAGCAACTATAATAATAGCGATGCAAGAATGTATGGCATCTGTGCGTTGTTAGGGTTTAGTACCGGTTTCTGGGCCATCTTCATTACGATGGGGGCAGAACAGTTTGGAACCAATTTACGCGCAACAGCAGCAACCACTATTCCTAACATGGTGCGGGGTGCCTTACCATTGATTAACCTGATGTTTCTTAACCTGTTTCAAAAAAGCTGGGGCTGGGACCTGTTAAAAAGTGGTATCGTTACGGGTATTATTGTAATGGTCATTACAATGATTGCATTTTATTTTACGGAAGAAACTTTTCATAAGGACCTAAATTACGTAGAGCAATAACTCGTATTATGAAGTTTTTAATCATCCGCTTTTCATCTATTGGTGATATCGTGCTCACTACACCGGTTATCCGTTGCCTAAAACAACAGGTGTTTGGCGCGGAGGTTCATTTTTTGACGAAGAACGATTTCAGGGAGCTGGTTAGCAGTAATCCGTATATTGATAAAGTGCTTGTGCTAAACAGCAGTTGGGACCTGATGATCCACCAACTGCAATATGAAGGATATGATTATATTATTGACCTGCATCATAACCTCAGAACACTGCGTATAAAAAAAGCATTAAAAGGGATAAAATCTTTTTCGTTTGATAAGCTGAATATAAAAAAATGG
>JAYTOS010000481.1:0-14336 GCA_043747705.1 Bacteroidota bacterium | reverse complement strand
TCGTTATTTAAAGATGCTTTTAGTGGTGCCGATAAGCAATTAAACCCAAAAATGAATGGGGGATGCGAAGAGACAACAAGTATTGCTAAAAGCGAGAATGGAAATGATTCAACAATTGTAAACGCTATAAAAGTGCATGGCGGAATTGAATGTCCGGGTTATAGAACTTTTTGGCAACAATTAGGGGATTTTTTTAGTGGAATATGGGGCAATATAACCGATGCTTTTGATTGGTTGTTTGGTTCGGGCTGCGGTGGGGGCGGTGGAAGTGCAGGAGGATGGGGTAATGGCGGGGGGTACGCCGGCAGTGGTGCATTTGGTGGCGGCGGGTATATCGACTGGGGATTTAGTGGTTTTGTTGGCAGTGGAAGTGGAGGAGTTGGAGCATATACAGGTGGTGGGCAGCAGTGGGGACCTTATAATCCGAATTTTTTAGATGAGGCTGACGCGTATGCACAAAGCTTGGGTTATTACTGGGAAGATCAATCAAATGATATAAATAACGCTACCTCACCTCCTTACGATCCAACTGTTGATGATCCTTACAATGCGCAAGGTTATAGAAAAATGGGAGGAGTATTCAATTATAGTCAAGGGGTTGTGCAGAACTACACAGATGATATTGGTAATTACAATTCAATATTTACAAGACCCAATGGAACTACGGTACTTTTTCCAGGAGCAACTATAACAAACTTACTAGTTTTTAATGGGTACGGATGGACTTCAGCATGGGGTAGAATACATGCTGCACTGAGTTTTACATTAGCAAACTTGCAACATGAGTACGGTCATTATTTACAAGCACAAATAGTAGGGGCTTATGAATATAATAAAACAATTGTTCCACAAAGTCTGTATAATGCAGCTACTGACAATGCAAATCATCCATCCTTTTGGACCGAGAAAATAGCTAATAGGCTTGCAGTCACCCTTTGGCCCCGATTCCGATATAGCAAAAGATCCAATAAATTTCCCGCGATAAAAAATAACAAATGAAAACATATATATATTATTTCCTTTTTTTTATACACCTTTCGTTATTATCATCTTGTGACTATGCTTATAATGTAAAAATAGAAAATAAGTCATCCGCCCCCATCGGGGTCACTGTATTTTATGATCGTGAGAAGCTTGATAGTTTTTATGAGTTTAACGTTAAATCTTATAATGCTTATTTAAGGTCTACTGTGAATGAATCAACCCTTCCTTTGCACATTTTTGACTCAATTAACCTTACAGCTAAATACATAATTCCAAGAAATGCTAATTTAGTAATTGAAAATGGAATGAATGGCATTCCAAGGTATAGCAGGATCAAAAAGATAGAAATCAATAAAAATAACAAAATCATTACCTATAACAATAAATCGTTCGATACTTTATTTAAGCAAAAAGAAGAAAGGTTGTGGGAATTAGAAATATGGTAGTCACCCACTGTTCGCCAAAAAATATACCTATTGTTTTTGGTATGGATTATGGAACAGTTTTTTTAAATGACGATTACACAACGAATCATTTTATAGTTGTCGTTGGTATGAAGTCTGATAATGGAAGTAATCATTTTCAGTAAACGGCAACTAATAAATGGTATGAAAAAATAATTTACTTTTTATTTACTGTATTTCTAATTCATTTTCTTCTTCATAGAGGGAAAGCACAAGCTAATAGTCCTTGGTTTTTCACCAAAAAAATTCATAAAGGCATATCCAATCCCTTAATGCCTAAACAAAATCTGGTGGCGTAATGGGGCTTGCTGGTTTCAATAATCAGACATGCTCCGTTTCAAATTCAAATCGCTATACTTCCTATCCCGCAATGCGGTCCAATACACTTGCAATGGACTAAATTATAAGCCGATTTTAATATTTGCATTCCTGGCTTATTAAAAACTAACGCCAGTAAGCATTACTACAGGTTACGTTTATCCAAAATAAATACCGCTTGACATAAAAATCATAAAAAAATTACATCGGAAACTTTGGTTACAAATAAAGTTTCCTTAGTTTCGCAGCCGATATTACAAAATATGGAAACACAAGAGAGGATAGTGAATAAGGCGCATGAACTGTTTATGCGGTACGGCATACGCAGCGTGAGCATGGATGAAGTGGCCAACCACCTGGGTATGAGCAAAAAAACCATTTACCAGTTTTATGCTGATAAAGACGCATTGGTTGATGATGTGATAGATATTGAGATCAACCTGAAACAGGGCGAATGCGCACAACACAGGCAAAAAAGCGAAAATGCCATCCATGAAATTTTTATGGCGGTAGACATGTTGTTGGAAATACTCACCAAGATGAACCCTGCTGTAATATTTGATATGGAAAAATACCATCCCAGGGCATTTAAAAAACATAATGAGTTCAAGAACAAGTTTCTCTACACCATTATCAGGGAAAATCTCGACTGGGGCAAAAAAGAAGGTTTGTACCGCGAAGAAGTGCAGTCGGATATTATGGCAAGGTTCAGGCTCGCTTCAACTTTTTTAATTTTTAACCCCGAACTTTTTCCGTTGGGTAAACACAGTCTGGCAACAGTAGTTACAGAAATGACAGATAATTTTTTATATGGTCTCGCTTCCTTAAAAGGCCAGAAATTAATTCAAAAATACAAGCAACAAAGACAAAATCCATAACCTATGAACAAAATAAGATCAGAAAGATTGGTATGGCTGTTATGTTTGGTATGGATCGTTGGTACGGTCAGTGCGCAAACTACAACCAGGCATGAATTCACCATTCAACAGGCAGTTGAGTATGCCCGCAAAAATAATGTGCAGGTAAAAAACGCATTACTGAACATTCAGAGCCAGCAACAGACCAACCGCGAAATTACTGCCGGCGCATTGCCTTCCATTACAGGAAGTATTGGCGTAACGGATTATATCAAGATCCCTACATCATTGTTACCGGGCGAGATATTTGGTCAGCCTGCAGGTACCTATATTCCTGTGCAATTCGGCACCAAGTATAACTCTACTGCCAATATCCAGTTGCAGCAGACTTTGTTTGATGGACAGGTATTTATTGGCTTAAAGGCCCGGACAACTTCCATTGAGTTTCAAACAAAAAATATGGAAGTAACAGAAGAAGCCATTAAAACCAATATTTATAAAATTTACTATCAGCTAGTAGTGAGTAAAACACAGATAGACCTGCTGGATGCGAATATTGCCCGTTTGCAAAAACTAAACCATGATGCCAACGAATTATTTAAAAACGGATTTGCGGAAAAACTGGACCTGGATAAAATATCCGTACAACTCTCGAATCTGCAAACAGAAAAAATAAAAGCACTCAACAACATCAGCATCGGTTATCTCGGTTTAAAAACACTGATGGGTATGCCGGTAAAAGACACGTTACTGCTGATTGACAAAATCAATGAAGACCAGGTTAAGGAAGATTTTTCTACTGACACTGCTTACCAGTATGCAGACAGGAAAGATTTTCAATACCTGTCACTTGCCAAAAAACTGAACGAGTTCAATATAAAACGTTACCAGTTAAGCTACATCCCTATACTGTCGCTGAATGGTGCTTATAGTAAGAATGCCCAGCGTAACACATTTGATTTTTTTGGGAAAGGGGATTGGTTTACGACTTCTTATGTAGGCTTGAACCTTTCTGTACCCATCTTTAGTGGTTTTGCAAAAAGTGCCCGGATTTCAAGATCAAGGATTGAACTGAAAGAAACCGAGAACCAGATAGAGAACCTTAAATTATCTATTGACGGTGAAATTGAACAGTCGAAAATCAATTTTAAATCTGCGCTCGCCACAATGGATTTTCAGAAGAAAAATATGCAATTGGCCGAAACGGTATATAACCAGACAAAAAAGAAGTTTGAGGCCGGTACCGGATCAAACACAGAGATCACCGCTGCACAAACAGACCTTGTAACCGCACAAACCAATTACATCAGTGCTTTGTATAGTGCCATTATTGCAAAAGTGGATTATTTAAAAGCAACCGGAAAACTTTAATTCAACCAAAACTAAAAATCAGTATATGCAAAAAATAATAACCGTACTTTTTCTCACAGCAACACTTACCATAGCATCCTGCGGCAACAAAACCGAAGACGGCTCATTGGCAGGCAAAAAAGCCGAGATCGAAAAACTTAAAAAAGAGCAGGTAACGATTGGTGATAAAATCAAATCACTCGAAAAAGAAGTGGCCAAACTGGATACTTCTGCCGCAAAAGAAGATATCGCTAAACTGGTAGGTACCGCTGTTATTACCACACGGAACTTTTCACATTATATAGACTTACAGGGCAGGGTAGATGCTGAAAATATTTCTTATATCTCTCCACGTTTAGGTGGCGGACAGGTTCGCGCCATTTATGTTAAAAGGGGTGATTATGTAAGGAAAGGACAATTGCTTTTGAAGTTAGATGATGCCATTGTTAAACAACAGGTGGCAGCAGCGAAACAGGGCACCGAAACTTTAAAAACACAAATCACATTCGCAAAAGACGTATACAACAGGAGAAACAATTTATGGAAACAGGGAATTGGAACCGAGATAGAACTGATTACGGCAAGAACAAATGTAGAATCGCTGGAAAAACAACTCAATGCTGCGAATGAAAACATTAAAGTGCAGCAGGAGCAATTAAGTGGTGCCAATGTATATAGTGATGTGGATGGTATTGCAGATGAAGTAAATGTACGCTTGGGTGAGATGTTCACCGGTTTCGCCGGAACCATGCCGCAGATCAAAATCGTGAATACAAGCAATTTAAAGATCATTACGGACGTACCTGAAAATTATAGCGGCAAAGTAAAACAGGGGTCAGCCTTACTGGTTACCTTACCGGATATCAGTAAGACATTCAATACGACAGTTTCTGTTTCCGGAAAAGTGATTGATCCGAACAACCGTTCATTCCGCGCTGAAGCTAAGTTACCGCAGGATGCTTCTATCCGCCCAAACCAAATAGCACAGGTACGAATACTTGATTATAGTGCCCCTAACGCAATCACCATTCCTGTAAATACCGTAAGCACCGATGATAAGGGCAAGTATGTATATATAGCCGTTACGGAAGGTAACAAGCTGATCGCTAAAAAAAGATCCATTGTAGTGGGTGAATTATACAATGACCTGATAGAAGTAAAAAGTGGTTTAGCCGCCGGTGATAAACTGATTATTGATGGTTACCAGAATATTTATGACGGGCAGTTGTTGAAAACCGAGATGAAGATGTGAGTAGTGAATAGTGAGTGTTTCCTCCTCACGACTCACCACTCACGATTGACGATTCACGTTCTGAAAGTACAGGGGTGCGACGCAACAGCCGCCACACAAAGAACCAAAGCTGACTACTAAAAAAATAATAATAATGCATCAATTCATAGAAGGCATAGCCAAAAAATTTAAACAGTTTAAACCCACAAGCTGGGCTGTTGACAACCGTACGGCTGTTTATATCATTACGATATTGATATCGTTGTACGGGCTTACCAAGTTTAATACTTTGCCGAGGGAACAGTTCCCGGATATTGTGGTACCTACCATTAGTGTGAGTACCGTATATTTCGGAACCTCCCCAAAGGACATGGAGAACCTGGTAACAAGGCCAATTGAAAAACAACTGAAAGGTATCAGTGGTGCGAAAGTGAAGAAGATTCAATCTACTTCGCAACAGGATTTTTCGCTGATCATTGTTGAGTTTGACACCGATGTAAAAACGGAGATAGCGAAGCAAAAAGTGAAAGACGCGCTGGATAAGGCGCAGACAAATCTTCCGACTGATCTTACACAACAACCCAATGTGCAGGAATTTGATTTCAGTGAAATGCCTATTATGTATGTGAATGTAAGTGGTGATTTTGATGGTATGGCACTGAAACGTTATGCAGATAAAATGCAGGATAGGTTTGAAGAGCTCACTGAAGTTAACCGTGCGGATATTGTGGGTGCGCCGCAAAGAGAAATACAGATCAATGTAGACCCTTTTAAAATGCAGGCCGCAAAGCTTTCTTTTACCGATATCGCCAATGCCATCAATTACGAGAACAGGGATATCAGCGGAGGTTTGGTTGAAGTAGGTGAAATGAAAAGGACCATACGCGTAAAAGGACAATTTGTTTCTGCGCTTGATATGCAGAATATTATTGTAAAAAATTTACAGGCTGCACCTATTTATTTAAGAGACGTTGCACAAATTATTGATACGGTTAAAGAAACCGAAAATTATGCGCGTCTTGATGGAAAAAATGTGGTAACCCTGAATATTGTAAAAAGAAGCGGTGAGAACCTGATTTCGACCTCAGAAAAGATACAGGCAATCGTGGCCGATATGAAAGAGAAGAAAGAACTGCCACCGGATCTGAAGATTGTTATCACAGGTGACCAAAGTGTTCAAACCAAAACCTCATTTAATGACCTGGTAAATACCATTATTATTGGTTTCATCCTGGTACTATTGGTATTAATGTTCTTTATGGGCGTTACCAATGCTTTCTTTGTGGCATTAAGTGTGCCATTAAGTGTATTCGTTGCATTCCTTTTCTTACCTGTGGCAGATTCAATCGTTGGCACTCACGTTACTTTAAACTTCATTGTACTGTTCGCATTACTCTTCGGTTTAGGTATCATTGTGGATGATGCGATCGTGGTAATTGAAAATACGCACCGTATCTATAATAATGGACGGGTGAAAGTAGAGCGTGCCGCGAAAGAAGCGGCAGGTGAAGTATTCATACCGGTATTAGCAGGAACTTTAACAACACTTGCACCTTTCTTTCCGCTGTTATTATGGAAGGGATTGATTGGCAAGTTCATGATCTATCTGCCAACCATGCTGATCCTTACTTTGGCAGCATCACTGATCGTAGCCTTTATCATGAATCCTGTTTTCGCAGTAAGCTTTATGCGTCCTGAAGGAAGGGAACACGAAGAGAAAAAGAATACGATTTTCAGGAAGCCATTATTCTGGACCATTATTACGTTTGGCTTATTATTAAACCTCGCGGGATGGCATGGATTAGGAAATTTTCTTCTTACAATGGCAGGTATGATGGTATTGAACCGTTATGTATTGCATCCTATCATACATGTATTTCAGGAAAGGATCTTACCGGGCTTGATGACACGATATGAAAAAATGCTGCATTGGGTATTAAAAGGCGCAAGGCCGGCAAGGTTAATGCTGTGGCTGTTCCTGTTATTCCCCATTTCATTAATCATGCTGGTTGTGCGTAATAACCCGAAACCTTTCTTCCCCAGTGGCGACCCGCACTTTGTATATGTTTATTTAAAAATGCCGATCGGCACAAAAACAGCAACTACCGACTCGGTAACACGGGTACTGGAAGCACGTGTACAGAAAATACTGGCCAAAGAAAAACCAGGCACGCCTGGATCTATTGTAGAAAGTGTGATCACGAATGTGGCGGTAAGTGCAAATAGTCCGAGAGATAATAACCGAAGTACGCAAAGTAACCTCGGACGGATACAGGTTTCTTTTGTACAGTATGAAGAACGTCATGGCAAATCCACTGCGCCGATTATGGCGGAGATACGTTCACAGATGAAAGGTATACCCGGCGCAAATATTGAGGTTGGGCAGGAAGATGGCGGCCCGCCAACAGATCCCCCGGTTAATATTGAGATCAGCGGGGATAATTTTGATGAGATCTCAAAAGTTGCTTATGATCTGCAAAACCACCTGGATACGAACCGCATCTTTGGCATTGATAACCTGAAAATGGATGTTGATTTGCAGAACCCTGAAATCACCATTAACATCGACCGTGAAAGGGCCTTGCGTGAAGGGATTAGTACGGCCCAGATTGGTATGGAAATACGTTCTGCTGTATTTGGTAAAGAAGCAAGCAAACTGAAAGATGGTGAAGATGAATATAAGATACAGATCCGTTACAATATGTTACAGCGTAACAATATAAGTGACCTGATGAATATGCGTTTAACTTTCCGCGATATGAGTACCATGGGTATCAAGCAGGTGCCATTGAACGCTGTAGCCACGATTGATTATACCAATACATCCGGTGGCATCAAACGCAAGAATGTAAAACGTACCATTCAGATACAATCTAATGTAACCGACCCTGCGTTAGTGGGCCCTGTAAATGCAGAACTGGCGAAGAAGATAGCAGATTTCAAAAATAAAACAAAAATACCCGGTGATGTTACCATTAAACAAACCGGCGAAAGCGAACAACAGGCAGAAACCCTGAGTTTCCTCGGTGTTTCATTGATCACTGCATTGTTGCTTATATTCCTGATCCTGGTTTTACAGTTCAACAGCCTGAGTAAACCATTTATTGTATTGACAGAGATTTTCTTCTCCATTATCGGTGTATTTATCGGTTATGCAGTAACAGGTATGTCAATGGCGATGATCATGGTAGGTGTGGGTATCATTGGTCTCGCAGGTATTGTAATCAAGAACGGTATCTTATTAATTGAGTTTACAGATGAGCTCAGGGGAAGAGGTTATAAAACAAGGGCCGCGGCTATTGAAGCGGGCAAGATCCGTATCATCCCTGTAATGCTTACCGCGTTGGCTACTATGTTAGGTCTGTTGCCTTTGGCAGTTGGTTTCAATATCAATTTCGTTTCCCTGTTCCAGCATTTTAAACCGCATATTTTCTTTGGTGGTGATAGTGTTGTATTCTGGGGGCCTTTAAGCTGGACCATTATTTTCGGTTTAATCTTCGCATTCTTCTTAACATTGGTAATGGTGCCAAGCATGTACATCATCAGTGAAAGATTAAGAAGGCCCATGTCGAAATTCTATGGCACTAAATTCGTTGCCCTCTTAGGTTTCCTCGGACCATTCTTTTTTATTACTGTTGGCATCATGTTCCTGGTAAGAAGAATTCAGGGTAAGAAAGTATGGATGGGTAAAATGAAAAATTCGCCCGCCATCTCTTAAATACAGTTGAGTTTTGGTTTAATAATCAAGCCGCTCTTATTTTTAAGGGCGGCTTTTATATAATAACAAGCAGCGGTAATACGGTATCGCTTCATTTCGCGGGCTACTTTTTAAAACACAGGTTGCCTTTCATCATCTGTGATACTTATATCTATTAAACTCTTGCGTAATTTCATCCAAAAAAAATTATGATACAGAACCATGAAATAGACTACCGCATATTTGGTGAAGAAATGCAATATGTAGAACTGGAACTCGATCCTAATGAAACAGCCATTGCAGAGCCCGGTGCTTTTATGATGATGGACGATGGCATACAAATGGAAACGCTTTTGGGCGATGGCAGCCAGCAACAAACCAGCGGGCTTTTCGGAAAATTATTAAATGCCGGCAAAAGGGTATTGGTAGGCGAAAATTTATTTATGACCGCTTTTACCAATACTGTACAAGGCAAAAAACATGTAAGTTTTGCGTCTCCCTATCCCGGAAAAATCATTCCCCTCAACCTGTCGCAATTGGGTAACCGCATTATTTGCCAGAAAGATGCTTTCTTATGCGCGGCCAAAGGCGTAAGCGTGGGGATTGAATTCCAGCGAAAATTAGGGACGGGCTTATTTGGCGGTGAAGGTTTTATTATGGAAAAATTAGAAGGCGATGGGATGGCTTTTTTACATGCCTGCGGACATGTTTTGAAAAAAGACCTTCAACCCGGCGAGTTGTTAAAAATTGATACAGGTTGTATTGTAGGATTTACATCAACCATTGAATATGATATTCAGTTTATCGGCGGTATCAAAAATACCATTTTTGGTGGTGAAGGATTATTCTTTGCCACCCTGCGCGGACCCGGTACCGTTTGGATACAAACCTTACCCATCAGCCGTTTAGCCGGACGTATTTTGCAATATGCCACGAATTCCAGAAGAGAGGAAGGAAATGTATTAGGCGGATTGGGTAATTTATTAGATGGGGATGGATGGAGGTAGGGAATAATGAATAAGGAATATTGAATGACGAGTTGAGCAGTAATCATAAAAAATATCTTTTATCTTGTAAATAATTTATCACTCATAACTCATTTGCATTGAAATACCTGCTTGTTATCTTTTCATTTTTAATACTTGTTCAGCAATCGGGTGCACAAAAGAAAAATGCCTCCTTTCGGCTGTCTATCCATAAAACAATATCACCGGTTACTATTGATGGTATAATGGATGAGCAGGCCTGGGCGCAAGCAGAACCAGCCAACCATTTTTTCATGGTATTGCCCATGGATACCAGTTATGCAAGTGTACCTACGGAAGTGCGTATGGCGTATGATGATCAAACATTGTACATCATAGCCGTTTGCGCTAAAACGGTACAGGGGCCTAATATGGTTGAATCGTTACGGCGTGATTTTAATTTTGGGAAAAATGATAATTTCATATTCTTCATAGATCCTTTTGATGATCAAACCAGTGGTTTCACTTTCGGTGCCAATGCAGCAGGTGCGCAATGGGATGGCACTTTGTATGAAGGAGGAAAAGCCGATCTTAATTGGGATAACAAGTGGGTATCGGCAGTAAAGGACTATCCTGATAAATGGATCTTTGAAGCAGCCATCCCTTTTAAAACCATTCGCTATAAAAAAGGTATCAAAGAATGGGGTATCAACTTTAGCAGGAATGATTTAAAAACCACTGAAAAATCAAGCTGGGCACCGGTGCCACGGCAATTTCCTACTGCATCATTAGCTTATACAGGTGTTTTGGTATGGGATGAGCCACCACCTGTGCAAGGGCCTAATATATCTCTCATTCCTTTTGTACTCGGCGGGGCATCCAAAGATTATACCAACGGAAAAAATACAGCATATAAATTAAATGTAGGGTTGGATGCAAAGATTTCAGTTACTTCTTCTTTGAACCTGGATATGACATTACACCCTGATTTTTCTCAGGTGGAAGTAGACAAACAGGTAACTAACCTTGACAGGTATGAATTATTTTATCCTGAAAAAAGACAATTCTTCCTTGAGAATAATGACATTTTTGCCAATTTCGGAAATGCCAATATCCGCCCTTTTTTTTCAAGACGTATCGGACTGGGCGTACCCATTGCTTTTGGTGCCCGCCTCAGCGGCAAGCTGGATAAGAACTGGCGTTTGGGTGTGATGGATATGCAAACCGAAGAAGTAAATGAAACCGCTTTACCCACACAGAATTTTGCAGTCGTATCCTTACAAAGAAAAGTTTTCAAACGCTCCAGTATCGGGTTTATTTATATTGATAAGGAATCGGTGGGGTATCATCCGGGTAAAGATTCATCAAAGCCCGTGTATTCATTGTATAACCGCAATATCGGGATGGAATATAACCTCGCCTCATCCAACAATATCTGGACAGGCAAAACTTTTTTCCTTAAATCTTTCGGTAGCAATAAACCGGGAAAAGATATATCCCATGCAGCCACCCTTTCGTATAACAGCCGCAAATGGAATATCATCTGGCAACATGAATATGTGGGCAGTAATTACAATGCGGAAGTGGGGTATGTGCCCAGACAGGGTTATATTAAACTCAATCCGCAAATAGCCAGGAATTTTTTTCCGCAGGGAGGAAATATTTTAAGTCATGGCCCACAGTACAATGCCAGTTTTTATTATGATGAACAGATGCATAGTACCGATAATCAAAATGCTTTTTCTTACCTCGTAACTTTTCGAAACCGGATAACAGCTATCGGATCAATTACGCATGATTATGTAGAATTGCTAAAAAGCTTCGACCCAACAAATTCTGGTAAAGATTCGCTTACCAAAGGAAGCAAACATACATGGAATACTGCAGGGCTTGATATAGTATCGCAACCGCAGCAACTATTTACCTACGGCGCTTCGGTTCGTTATGGCGGCTATTATGCAGATGGTACACGCTTCGCCCTGAATACTGATCTGGGTTATCGTTTTCAGCCACATGTTAGCCTTGCACTCAGTACCAGTTACAATCGCCTTCAGCTTCCAAAGCCATGGGGAAATACTACTTTCCTGCTGATTGGTCCCAAAATTGATATTACCCTTACCAATACACTTTTCATTACGGCCTATTTACAATACAATGACCAGCTGAAGAATGTAAATTTTAACGGGCGGTTTCAATGGCGCTATAAGCCGGCTTCTGATTTATTTATTGTGTATACTGATAACTATTATACAGCGCCTTTCTTTGTAAAAAACAGGGCGTTGGTTGTTAAGTTTAATTATTGGTGGAGTTTATAGCAAGGTATCCTAAAAAGTGTCAGATTTGTAATGTTGGTATGGGTCACCTACCACATTGCTTATTTTAAATGCACCAACTGCTCAATTGCTTTTTCCAGCGTTTCTTCTTTTTTAGCAAAACAAAAACGCAGTACCTTATTGTCTTCTCCATTTTTATAAAAAGCAGAAACAGGAATAGTGGCAATACCATATTCTTTGGTTAAGCGTATGGCCAGGTCTTTATCAGGCTCATTAGAAAAATGGGCATAACTGTAACACTCAAAATAACTCCCGTGTGAAGGGATACAGGTAAACGGCGTTGCTTTCATCAGTTTCCTGAAAAAATCCCTTTTCTGCTGTAGAAATGGGCCCAATGATACATACGCATTTTCATTTTGAATATATTCTGCAATAGCCACCTGCTTGGGGGTATCGCAACTGAAACAGTTGAACTGGTGTACTTTCCTGAATTCTTTCATCAATGCTGCTGACGAAATACAATAGCCCAGTTTCCAGCCGGTACAGTGATAGGTTTTACCAAAAGAGAAACACACAAAACTTCTTTCTGCCAGGTCAGGATAACGCAGAATACTTTGGTGGGTTATCCCGTCGAAGATCAGGTGCTCATATACTTCATCACTTAAAATAAGGATATTGGAGTCAGCAACAATGTTCCGCAATTGTTCAATATCATTTTCATTCAGTACATTCCCCGTTGGGTTATGTGGCGAGTTGATCATGATCATTTTTGTTCTCCCGTTTATTTTTGCGCGCACTTCATCCCAGGGAATGGAATAATCAGGAAATTGTAATGCAATCAAAACAGCTTTCCCACCATTGATCTCAATATTGGGAATATAGCTGTCATATGCCGGTTCAAAAACAATCACTTCATCACCACGTTGTAATACAGTGGTAAGTGCTGTATAAATAGCATAGGTACCTCCTGGTGTAACCGTTATTTGTGTATCCGAATTAATTTTTGCACCATATAATTTTTCTGCTTTCTCTGCCAGCCTTTCACGCAATAAAGCAAGGCCGTTCATATGCGCATATTGGTTAAACCCGTTTTTCATGGCAGTATTTACCAATGAGGTCAGTTCTTCGCTCATATTAAAATCAGGGAAACCCTGGCCAAGGTTCACGGCATGGTGTTCAAGTGCCAGCTGACTCATCACGGTAAAAATAGTTGTGCCTACATCAGGTAATTTAGATTGTATGTTTATGGGAGTCACTGCCATTTTATTGTAGGTCCGTTAATTATTTCAGTAATTTATTGAAGTGGATCATCCTGCCATCATCGGCTAACCCTTCCAGTACCAACTGTAACGTACGACTGATATCATTATTATAAAAAGAGACGACTACTTTTTTATTCCCGGTACTTGTATGGATATAAGGGTTCCAGTAAACTGTCCTTCGCAAATCGGCTTGCGAAAAATTAACCTGTTGTTCGGCATAGTTTGGCGAATAAAATTGTTTAACGGGTGTGTAACCGGGTAATAGTGTGTGGTCCAATCCAAAAGACATGTTTTTTGTGTCTTCACCTTTTTTGGTATATACAGCAACAGCTCCACCAGCCCCGCCGCCCGAAGCACCAAAGAAAGGGGGATCGAAGGCTTTGATATAAGCAATACTAGTCATAGGTATCGACGCAATTGTTGCCGCATCTACCGGAAACTCATCCAGAAAAAAAGATACTGTTGCCCTGCGCCAGGTAGCAGAAGGGTTAGGCGAATAGGCATTATTGATCTGCAGGCCGGCTACTTTTGCCTGTAAAAATGCAAAGGCAGACTGATAGTTGCCAGCCTGTTTATCATCTACAATATTAAAGTCGCGAGATTGCCCCTCGCGGAATAAGCCGCCTGTGTACATGTCATTCAATTCCTCTCTGCGTGGTTTCACTTTTGTTCTTACAATCACTTCTTTCAGCGTGGCTTGTTTCATCAGTTCATCTGCTCTTTTTTGTTCATCGGCAATGCTTTTTATCCGGGCTAAACCGCTTGTATCTGACAGAAACACACCCCGGTTGTGAAGCCGCCGGGTACTATCAAACGGAAGAAAATTATTGTTGATATGTATGGTACTCCGGCCCGGCAAAGCTGTCCTATTAAGTTGAAAAAAAACTTTCGTAGTATCGAATAAAACAAGGTTATCCTGACCAAAACTGCCATCT
>JAYTOS010000480.1:0-2771 GCA_043747705.1 Bacteroidota bacterium | reverse complement strand
GCAAATATGTTTGAAGTATAGATAACCAGCGGGTCTTTTGAAATACCCATTACTGCAGGAATAGAGTCGAGTGCAAAAACCAAATCAATCGCAGCAAGTAATATAACGACGACAAACAAGGAGGTATATATTTTTTTACCGTTTTCTTTTACTACGTATTTCCCATGACCGTCATGGTCTGCGAGGGGTAATATTTTTTTAATGGCCCTGTAAATCTTCGTGTCGTGTGGATTGAACTCTTCATCTTCATTCGAAGTAAACATTTTATACCCCGTGTACAGCAGGAATACGCCGAATACATATAATATCCATTCAAATTTTGCCACCAATGCCACACCTACGGTAATAAAAATGATGCGGAAAAGGATGGCCATAAGTATACCAATCAATAATACCCTTGGATAATGTTTTGGTTTTACAGCAAATGCAGTGAAAATAAGAATGAATACAAAAATATTATCAATGCTCAAGCTCCATTCCATCAGGTAAGCACTTAAAAATTCCAGCGCGAGTTGTGAACTGCTGCCCGTGATGGTTGTTGTTGGATTTTCAGAGGCCAGCATAGGGCCTTCTATCCATAGAAATACAAAAAAGGCCAACGCCAATCCCACCCAGAAAAGCGTTTGATACAAAGCCTGCCTGATGGTTACTACTTTATTTTTTTGACTAAGCAACCCCAGGTCAAATGCCAATGCAATAGCCAGCACAATACCAAAAACTAAATAAACAACCTGGTGTGTTGACATGCGATTGATTTGGATACTAAAGATAAAAAGTCAGCATCATTAAAAGCAGCTTACTATTTTTTTAAAGAGATATTTTTTACTGTTCATCATACCTGATATTTCCTTTTTCGCCACCACTGAAAAAAGAGCCCGGTAATAATAACCAATGCAACAGGCAATACTATATTGATAAACTGCCAGGTGGTTTTTTGTTCGGCTACTTTCTTTTTATCCAATAGCCTGAGTACAAAATCTTTGTTACGGCTCTCAAAAAGATTATTGTTGCTTACAAGGTAGTCCATTGAATTGAGAAAGAATTCGCGGTTGGCAAAGCGATAGTTTTCCAAAGGCAATAAACCCATGGGCAAAGGGCCGGTAGTATTACTGACCGAGTTGGTTACAATATCCGCATCAGACACTACAATTTGTTTTCCTTCTTTTATCGCGTGGCTTAGAAAAGATTTTCCGGTAATTCTTTGTACCGAATCCATCACTTCTTTCCCGACCCTGTTTGTGAACAATGAATTGAATTTCCCTTCCAGCAATACGGCAACCGGTATATAACTTTGATTGAATGTACGCAGGTCTTCATTACCCTTTACACTATTGATGGCAACAATGGCAGGGGAGGCTATCCTGCGGCTGCTGCTATCTGTTGCCAACAGAATTGTTTTACGGATGCCAGGCGATTTTACCGTATCGATACTGGATGGAAAGATAGGCAGCACCCGGTCTAAATTTTTAGTTATCGGATTATCGCTATGCGAGGCAAGAAAAGGGTAATAAGGCCAGGGAACCCTTTGCATGTTAGGACTTCCATCAGCATTTTTGCCAATAACAATGGGTATTTTAGAACAGTTCAGATCCTGTACCAGGTCGGGATTAATGCGTACGCCGTATTTAAAAAGTATATCGTCCAGCTCCAATCCACGGTCAAAAGCAGTGTATTGTGCCTGGCTGCGCATCAGGCTGTCCAATTCTGCATGCAGTTTATCTATGAACCAGATAATATGTCCGCCATTCATTACGTACTGGTCCAGTTTCAGTTTATCCTCATCCGTAAAAGGCAATGAAGGTTTTACGATCATCAATGCATCTATCAATGCGGCATCAGGATATCCTTGTTTCAGGTCAAACACTGTCAGGCGGTATTCGTTGCGCAGGCTTTCGCCGAGGTCATTTACTTTTCGATCAATAGGCTCACCATTTCCTACAGCATAGGCAACTGTGGGAACATATTTTCGGGTAAGTTTATCAATGGCATTTGAAAATTTGTATTCCAGCAATGCTTCGGCCGCATTCCTGGTAGCTTCCACATCTTCCTGCGGATCATCTGTAATCACATTATATTGTTTATATACTTTACGGCTGCTGCGCAGATCTACTGCAATAGGTTTCTGTCCCTTCCGGTAACTAACCAATGCCGAAGAAATGATCAACTGGTTGGTTTCTTTTTCTGTTTTGGATGAAACGGTTTCACTTTTTTCAAAAACAACACCCAGGCGGGCAAGGCTGTCGTAGAGCATTACTTTCGCTGTATCGTTCGTGATATTTTCGCCTGGTTTTTCAAAACTTACCCTGATTGTATTTCCGGATAGTGATTTAAATTCATCCAGAAGGTCTTTGGTAGCGATGCTTAATTTTTTGTAATCGGCCGGTAATTCACCTGTTAGAAATACCTGGATATGTATCGCACTGTCAACCTCTTTCAACAGTGTTCTGGTAGCTGGGGTTAGGCTATATCTTTTCTCTGCAGTAAGGTCTACCCGGTAAAAAAATAAAGAAGACAGGTAGATAATGGCCACAAACAAACCGGTCAATCCTAAAACGCCATATGTATGTTGCCAGACTTTTTGCATGGATGATCCGTTAACGTTTTACAAGGTTTCGTTGTGTAATCATTAAAAACAAAACGATGATGCCTGCGAAATAAATAATATCCCGGCTATCAATCACACCCCGGCTGACACTTCGGTAATGAAAATTGATCCCGAGCATTTCAATATAATAATCCCAGCCTGCTTTGAACACAGGCAATTTACTCAT
>JAYTOS010000479.1:0-1930 GCA_043747705.1 Bacteroidota bacterium | reverse complement strand
GTTATGAAAAAGAAAATCCCGCCATTAATTATATAAAATTAAAAAGCTGGGTAGCTACCGCAGCAATAACAGATACTGATTTAATGAGCAAGGACCTGGTAAAGAAAATTACAATAGCTTTTGAAACCTTACAACCATTAAATGTTTTTCTGAACAGGGCGTTGAGCGAATAAGTATCGCCAGTTGTGAAACGTGAATCGTGAGTTAAAAGAATATATGTAGGATTAACGACTTCTCACGAACAAATTTCTCGAAAAGCCCGGCCAATGTTTTTAATCACATCGGTAGCCAACATACTTTCCATGCTTTGTGTCTCCAATGTAATATCGGCAGCAACGCCATGAAGGTGCACACCTGTAATGGCAGCCTGCAGAGAAGGATATTGCTGTGCCAGCAAAGCCGTAAGTATTCCGGAGAGCGTATCACCCGAACCGGCTTTTGCAAGTCCGGCGTTTCCTGTAGTATTGTACCAACCCTTACCCGCTGCAGCGATCAGGCTATAATGTCCTTTTAAAATAATGATAAAAGGATATTGTTTGGATAAGGCAATGGCTCTGTCAGCCCGCTCAAAATCATTTTTACAATCTCCAAATACCCTGTCAAATTCTTTTGGATGTGGTGTTAGTATAGATCCGGAAGGGATATTAATCAGCCAGTCTTTATGTGCTGAAAGAATCGTTAATGCATCTGCATCTATCAATAAAGGATTTGAATAATGGGTAAGAATATGTAACAGTATTTTTTCTGAAGTTTTTCCAATACCAAACCCGGGGCCTATGCCAATGCTTTTATAGGCATTTAAAAAAGAAATATTTTCTTCTCTCGCCATCACCATGGCTTCGGGTACCGTTGCATACAGGATGGAAGAAACCGCTTTGGGCACATTTACCGTAAGTACACCAACACCGGTTCGCAAACAGGATTTGGCAGCCAATATCGCGGCACCTATTTTTCCTTTATTACCTGCTACCAGTAAGGCATGTCCGTACATTCCTTTATGAGAGAACGGTTTTCTTGGCCGTATCCATGAGTCTACCAGTTTTCTGGGAATGATCTCAAAAACCGTTTCAACTGTTTCGGGAAATATTTTACCAAGACCTATATCCAAAACCGTTACCTCACCAAAAAAATCTGCATTCTCTGCCATTAGAAAACAACGTTTCATGGATTGAAACGTCAATGTATGGCGGGCACGAATAACTGTATGATTCTTACAACTCTTATCAATGAACATACCACTTGGCATATCAATGGAAATGATGGTTGCTTTGGATTGATTGATGTGTTGAACCAATTCCCCAGCTAATGTTTCTAAAGAACGGTTCAGGCCAACACCAAATAAGGCATCAATGATCAATTCATTTTCTCCAATAGAAGGAAAAGAGATTTTTGATTCCAAAAAGTAAATATTTGTGGTAAGTTCCTGAAGTTTTTGGAGGTTGGTTAAAAAATCACCTGTGCTCTCTTTGCCAAAATCGGGTATATATACTTTTGATTGAATACCCTGCCGAATCAATAACCTGGCGATAGCCAATCCATCACCGCCATTATTTCCTTTGCCGCAAAATATTTTTATGGGCAGGTTGTCATATCCGTTTTCATGAATCCATTCCACGCAGCTTATAGCAGCCCGTTCCATCAGGTCGATGGAAGCAATGGGTTCATGTAAGATGCTGTATTCATCCCATTGGCGAATCTGTGCTGGGGATAGTAGTTTCATAAGGATACGGTAAAGTTAGGAAGTGAATCGTGAGTTGTACGTATATTGCCTATTTAAAAAAATATTCATTATTCATTATTCATTATTCATTATTCACTATTCACTATTCACTATTCACTATTCACTATTCACTATTCACCACTCACAAAAGCCCCTTCCCCAGCATATACTCCGCTATCTGAACCGCATTGGTAGCTGCACCTTTCCGGA
>JAYTOS010000478.1:0-2199 GCA_043747705.1 Bacteroidota bacterium | reverse complement strand
GCTGTTACGCCTGTGCTGCCGTCAATTTGCAGGGGAGTAAAACATTTGGCAAAAAGCTGAGGATAACTCTGATCTTTGATATAACCTTTAAACAATTTGTAGGCCCGGTTCCCGTCGTGTAAACGGGCCCAAAGACTCATCTTCCATGCTCTTGAAAAACCTGCACCTTCATCTCCACGTTGCTCCAACACTTTTTTAACAGGTTCAATTAATTCTGGTGTTCTTTTAGGCGAAATAACATTTCCCGGATACAGGCCATAGAGGTGAGAAAAGTGACGGTGCTTGTCTTCCATCTGCTCCAAATCATCCGCCCATTCCTGCAATGATCCGTTGCGGCCTATTTGTGGTGGAACCAGCCGTGCTCTTGCTTTTGCGACCTTGATTGCGAAATCATTATCCAATCCAATTATTTTTGAAGCCTCCATATAATAACCAAACAAATCAGTCAATATCTCCATATCCATGGAGGAACCGGCACAAATAGTGGTGAAGTAATACGAACTCGTTACTTCATCAAAAAAGTACTTATACCCTTTTCCTTTGGGTGGATTTTCGGGTGAAGTGGACGGGTTGGTGATTAACCATTTACCATTCGGATGTTCTATCAAAAAATCCATAAAAAATTCAACAGATCCTTTCATTACCGGATATATTTCTTTTAAATAATCCTTGTTTAAAGTAAAGAGATAATGTTCCCAAAGATGTGTTGTTAACCAGGCACCACCCACTGTAAATGTACCCCAGGTTGGCCCATCCATTGGTGCTGCAACCCGCCAGATATCTGTGTTCTGATGTAGTACCCAACCATGTGCTCCATAGTGCTCTTTTGCTACTTCAGTTCCCTGGTCAGTAATCTCCTTTACCATTTTTGTTAATGGGTCAGATAGTTCGGATAAGTTTCCCGATTCTACCGGCCAATAAGCCATCTGCAAATTTATATTAGTGGTGTATTTTGAATCCCAGGGTGGGTTCATGTTGTTGTTCCAAATTCCCTGAAGGTTGGCGGGTTGAGAGCCAGGACGTGATGACGAAATTAGAATATACCTGCCAAACTGATAACAAAGCGAAGCCAATTGCGGATCAGACTGAGTAGAAAAACTCTTTAATCTTTCATTGGTTGGAAGGTAGGAAGTTTGTGTTACCGGCAACTTTATAGTTACCCGATTGAACAACAATTTATAATCTTTTACTGCTGCTTCTTTGATGCCGGCATAAGATTTACCTTCTATTGCTTTTAAATAATTTTCCACTTTGGTTTCATAATCTGCACTTACATCTTTATAATTTACAAAGTTGGTAGCAGCAACAAAATAAAGTGTTACGGCGTTCGCATTTTCAATTATAAGTTCATTGTCATCTACCTTCATTGTGCCACCTTCAGGCAGTGCTTTTAATCTTGCTTCATAACGGATCTTGCCTTCAATACCCATGTAGTCTGCTGATTTTCCTTTTAAAGTCAACCCATCTTTTCCAAAGCCATCCATTTTAAAATAATCAGTTGCATAGTTTGAATGAGCTGCATTTCTTTCACCACGTAATTGAGCCGTTAGTGAAATACTTGCCGGTTTATTAGCCGTTAATCTCACAGCAATTGTTTGATCCGGTGCTGAAGAAAATACTTCCCGCAAATAGGTGATTCCATTTACAGTATATTGAACAGAAGTTATACCTGTACTGAGGTCCAGCCAGCGTTTATAATCAGTTACATCCTTTTCATTTTTAAAAGAGAGCACAAGGTTTGCAAATGCCTGGTATTTTTGTTGTTCCACCGGATAACCCATCATATACCTTCCAAAAAGCTTGTGGGCTTTAATTGGGTTTCCTTCAAAAATATCTTTTTGAATTTGGGGCAATACCTTGTAACCTCCTTTTACTACTGTTGAATATGGGCCGCCAGACCAGTAAGTATCCTCATTTAGTTGAATTGTTTCTTCTCCATTTTTTCCAAATACCATCGCACCAAGGCGACCATTTCCCACAGGCAGCGCTTCTTCCCATACAGCAGCCGGTGCCTTAAACCACATTAATGTTGAGGGATCAAATTTCTGCGTATTAATTAAATTGAAAATACCCGTATCCTGACAGCAAGCTGAGTGAAATGAACAAGTGAACAGAACAATAATAATGGTGATTTTTTTCATGCTATAAAGTTTTTAGTATTGCTACTTATTAAGTAACCAATTTATAGAATTTTTTGCA
>JAYTOS010000477.1:0-4460 GCA_043747705.1 Bacteroidota bacterium | reverse complement strand
TGTATTACGAATTTAGGGGAAGTGATGGGAGGAATTTATAAATAATTGATAAAACCCTTAATACCCCTCCGTCACTTCGTGACACCTCCCTTGGGAGGGGAGGATGGTGGTTGTTAAAATTACAAAATACCAGTTCAAACCACAAATGCTTCTCCCCTCTCAGGGGAGATAAAGAGGGGTCACCCAGGTTACATGTTAAACCCCAAATTCCTTATTAGCTCCTCCGGCAATTTTGGCAATTTTCTCCTTTCAATTAAATAGGTAGATAATCCCGAAATATCCCTGTACACATAATGCTTGCTTAAAGCACCTTCCAGGTAACCGGCACCGGATGTATTACCGGTTCCTACCCGCATACCAATCATGCGGCGGACCATGACGAGGTGTTTGTGCCGCCAGTTACTCATCAGGTGGTCTATCTCTATTAATGAATCAAGGATCTGATAAGAAGTTTGAAACACCGGAAAATCGCGATAAAGCATAATGAATAAAGCGGCACGCAATGCAGCCGGAGAGAAATTGCTGCGTAAACCTTCTAATTGCTCAGGTGTATAACCGGAAGGTGATTTTTCAAAGAAGACATAATCAAAATCATGAATTTTATTTTGTTCCCTTTCGGTTAACCCCGTTTGGTAAATATGCCGGTAATCATCCCAAAATGGATGATGGGTAACTGATGAAGTTGCGGCCGGTTGGTATTGCTTCCAGTAATCATCCGTAAAAAAAGGCATCCGTTCCAACCATCCGTTTACCAATTGTAAAAGATTTTTTTGTTCTTCTGTTTCCGTGATATGGGTATAATCCTCTTTGGTAAAACCACCTTCATTGGTTCGTTTGTAATAATCTTTCTGGTGGCGTTTATCTATCTGTAACCCTAACCTCGCTTCAATCAATCTAAACTGCATACTTTGAAACCCGGAAGATGGGGTAAGTAAATCCCTGAATTCTAAAAAATCCAATGGGGTCATCGTATCTAAAATATGCACCTGTTGGTTAAGCAGTTGCAGGATACTGATTATGCGGTGAAGGCGGTGTCGGACAAGGTTCAGGTCCTCAGAATTATCATTGATTTTTTCCTGCGCGAATATTTTCATCGCATAATCCAATTCAAATAATATCTGTTTAAACCATAATTCATAAGCCTGGTGAATTACGATAAAAAGCATCTCATCATGCGCAGGCTGATTGCCTTTTTCAAAACTTATTGGGAACTGGGCTTCAAGAATTTTATCCAGTTGCAGGTAACCGCCGTAATACATGGGTTGTTTTTCCATAGAAAGCATCGTTGATCCTGCAAAGAAAAGGTTTGTTTCTGTCACCGCAGCAATGGGGAAT
Source organism: Bacteroidota bacterium (assembly GCA_043747705.1). Taxonomy (GTDB): domain Bacteria; phylum Bacteroidota; class Bacteroidia; order Chitinophagales; family Chitinophagaceae; genus Sediminibacterium. The sequence goes on along the minus strand of JAYTOS010000477.1, from coordinate 3,125 downwards.
AAATGTGTTTGTTTTACACAATAATTTCAATAATTTTATAATCTAAACCGATTGCGATGCGCTATAAAAATTGCTTGCCCCTGCTTTTCCTGTTTTCAGCTTTTATTTCCTGTAAGAATGGAAATAATACAACAGCAACTTCCGACACCGCCCAAACAGATGGCCACCCTTCCTGGATCATGCAGGGGAATATCTATGAAGTAAATGTGCGTCAATATACTCCCGAAGGCACATTCAAAGCATTTGCGAAACACCTTGACCGTTTAAAAGAGATGGGCGTACAAACTTTGTGGTTTATGCCGGTTAACCCCATCAGTAAAACAGAAAGAAAAGGTACATTAGGCAGTTATTATGCTGTTTCAGATTATACAGCCATTAACCCGGAATATGGTACCATGGATGATTGGAAAGCCCTGGTAAAACAGGCGCATGACAACGGATTTAAGGTACTGATTGATTGGGTGCCTAACCATACGGGTGCCGACCATTACTGGTTACAGAAACATCCTGATTTTTATGTACGCGACAGTTCGGGCAAAGCGGTTTCACAATTCGACTGGACCGATACCCGTAAACTAAATTATGCCAATGCAGAATTACGCGATACCATGATCCGCCAGATGAAATTTTGGATAACCGAAACCGGTATTGATGGTTTACGTTGCGATTATGCCGTTGGTCCAACACGTAGTTTCTGGAAAGACTGTATAAAAGAATTGAAAGCCAACAAGAATGTATTCATGTTAGCCGAAACCGATAGTGCCTGGTTACATGAAGTGGGTTTCGATGCTACTTATGCGTGGCCCGAATTTAATATGATGAAACTGATAGCTGCCGGTAAAAGAAAAGCATCTGCCATGGATAGCGTGCTAGCTTTTACAGATAGCACACTCACCAAAAATGCCATGCGCCTGTTCTTTACCAGTAACCACGATGAGAACAGCTGGAATAAAGCCGATTTCGCAACCATGCCGGGAGCTTCCCACGCACCTTTTGCAGTTTTAACACAAACCATGAAACGCAGTATACCGCTTATTTACAGCGGACAGGAAGAACCCGTTTTGCGCGCCATCAGTTTTTTTGAGAAGGATACCATGAATTTTTCTAAATATGAAAGGGCGGGCATGTACAGGCAATTGCTTGAATTGCACACAAATAACGCTGCACTGGCACCTAATGCTTCTTTTAAAAAAATAGTTACCGATAAAGATGATAACGTTTATGCTTTTTATAGGAGGTCGGGTAAACATACAGTGTTGGTGGTTCTCAATCTCAGTAACCAGGCCCAGAAAGCTACTATCAGTGACAATGATCTTAAAGATTTTAGTGGAGAAAGCGAATATCATTTTATGGGGGAGAAGGGTGTAATGAAACGGGTACCTTCCAAATACGACCTAAAACCATGGGGTTATTCGGTGGTTGTTGAATAATGATTTGACTAGCCGTAATGTTTTCAGAATCTGCCCGTCTCTTAAAGCCGCAGATACAATGCAGTTAAACAGTATCGTATATGCGTTTATTATTTTTACCTTACAGAACCTAAACCAATCTTATGGCTGTAAAAGTCATTTATAAGCATACGATCGCTACCCGCTGGATGCACTGGATTAATTTTCCAGTGCTGACCATCATGATCTGGAGCGGCATGCTTATTTATTGGGCAAATGATATTTACCAGATCAAGATCGGTAATAGTGTATTGGTGAAATTCTTTCCTGAATGGTTTTATACAAAATTACATATCCCTTACCGTTTATCTGAGGGCATGGCTTTTCATTTTGTGTTTATGTGGTTGTTTATCATCAATGGCCTGTTATATGTTACGTATACTGCGGTATCGGGCGAATGGCGTTATCTCTTGCCAAAGAAAGGGGCATTGAAAGAATCGTGGCAGGTATTATTACATGATTTACATATTCGCAAAACGGCTCCGCCACAATCTAAATATAATGCTGCACAAAGGGTAGCCTATACCATGATAATTATTATGGGGTTTGGCTCTCTTATTACCGGCCTCGCTATTTACAAACCGGTTCAGGTTCAATGGTTGATGAGCCTTTGCGGCGGATATGAAGCAGCCAGGCTGGAGCACTTTATACTTACAGTAGGGTATGTGTTGTTTTTCCTGATACATATTTTACAGGTGATAAAAGCAGGATGGAATAATTTCCGCGCCATGGTTGCCGGCTTTGAAGTGATCAAAGAAAATAAGAATGTACAAAACAAATAATTATGAAAGAAATACTGGTTGATGAAGCCACCGCCAAAAAATACAAACGTAAAAGTATCATTGCTTTTATTGTATTCTTTGCACTGATCGCCCTCGCCTGGACAGGTTGGAAATGGCTGGTGAACCAACCCAGGGATAACGGCATCCGTGGCGGCATCCAGAAACCCTTACGCAAAGTGCTCGACCTGAATGAGGAAGTGTACAGCGGCTTATACAGTACTAAACACCTGATAAAAGAATACCCCCGTTCAGCCGCTGCCAAAAAAGCAAGGGTGAATGGCGATGTGGGACTGGGACCTGACGTGTTTGATCCCGCCGCATGGCGGTTACAAATTGTAAAAGCAGGCGGAGATACTTTATTTCTTACACTCGATGATATTAAGAAACTCACCAAAATAGATGTTGTGTTTAATTTCAAATGCATAGAAGGTTGGAGTCAGATTACCTGGTGGAGCGGGGTTCGCTTTTCTGAGCTGGCCAAAAAGTATGGTTTGGATAAAGAAACCCAGATGAAATACGTTGGCATGAACACACCCGATGAACAATATTATGTGGGAGTTGATATGCCCAGTATGATGCAGCCACAAACCATACTTTGTTATGAACTGAATGGAAAACCATTGCCCATGAACCAGGGCTATCCATTGCGGTTGATCATTCCGGTGAAATATGGAGTGAAACATTTGAAAAGAATTGGCACGATTAGTTTTTCCGAAACAAGGCCACCTGATTATTGGGCAGAGAAAGGATATGATTATTATACAGGGTTGTAAATGAAGTAGGCACATAGATAGAGTTAGGAGATGAAATTTTCTTTCTCACTTTCCCACTTCCGGACTTCCCCTTCTTATCTTTGAACCATGAACCGCACCCAACTTGTTGCGCAGATACGGCA
>JAYTOS010000476.1:0-6665 GCA_043747705.1 Bacteroidota bacterium | reverse complement strand
AAGAGCGCAGAAAAATAATGGCCACCAATATGGCAAGCCCCAGTCCCATAAACAAACTATCCGTTACACTTTTGATAGAGTCTTTTACAAAATCTGCCTGCACATAAAATGGCTGGATGGTTACATCTTTCGGAACGATTTTTTTCAGCTCTTCCAGTTTGGCCTCCATCCTGTCACTGAGGGCAACGAGGTTGGCATTGGGTTGTTTGATCACTGCCAGTAATATCCCGTCATGGCCGTTGGCATTTATTTTTATGTACTCTTTCGCTTCCTGTATTTGTACGTCGGCAATATCTTTCAGCAGGATAATCCGTTTGCTGTTATTGCTCAATACAATATTACTTAACTGTTCTTTCGAAGTAACGGCTGCATCAGTAATGGTTAAATACAAAAGGCGATAATCTGATAGGTAACCATTGGATTTAATGAAGTTGGTTTGACTTAATGCCGTATTGATGATATCGGGCGTAATACCCAGCGTATTCATTTTCTGTACATTCAACACCAGCCAGTACTCTTTTTGTTTACCGCCGATTACGCGTATTTCTGAAACACCTTCTACCTGCGATAAAAATGGTTTGATGGTGTACATGGCCAGCAATTTCATTTCTATTGGCGAACGTGTTTTGCTTTCTAATGAAAAGCCGGTAATGGGCAGGATAGAAGGGTTCATCCTTTCCACAGTAATCTGTATATCCTGTGGAAGCGTATTTTTTATTTCATTGATCTTGGATTCAATTCTTTGCTGACTTATATCAATATTCGCGTTCCAATCCATAAAGGCAGATATCTCGCAACTGCCGCGGCTGGTGGTGCTTCTGATCTTTTTCAGGTCAGGCACCTGCTTAATGGCATTTTCTAACTGGCGTGTTACTGTGATCATCATTTTCTTTACGGGCTGCTGGCCCGCATCGGCAATGATTTTTATTTTAGGAAAAGTAATCTCCGGAAAAAGTGCGGTCTGCATTTTGCTGTAAGCAAACAATCCACCCATAATGATGATCACCACCAATACACTCACCGGGTTTTTATAACTGGTAAAGAAATTTCGCATACAGATGAATTATTTGATAACCGTTACTTTGGCTGTATCCGGCAAGCCATAATTTCCGGTGAGTAATATTTTGTCGCCTGATCGTAAAAGGGGTGAAAGTATCTCCACTTTATCTGCTGTCTCCAACCCTTTTTTAATAGGTATTTTTACGGCAGTAACGCTATCAATCATTTTCATGATCCAGAATTGGCTTTGTACCTCATCGGTTAATACCGCTGATTTTAACAGGGAAACCGTATTGGATTTTGCTTGTTTTACCAGGCTCACTTTTGCGATCAGGTTTTCCGGTATCTGTTTATTGGTATTCACTTTAATAATATAATTCTGTGTTTGCGAAACGGCATCAACTGTTGGTAAAGACATAGCTACATAGCCGTTTAACACCGTGCCATCAGCTAAATAGAGCTGTAATTCGCGGTTGCCGGGGAGATAAGGCTTTAATTCATAAGGCAGGTTAAGTACAAATACAAAACTCTTGGTATCGGTTATCACGGCCAATTGTTCTGCATCCTGCACATAATCTCCTGAACGGTAATTTAATTGGGTAATGTATCCCGTTCCCGGCGATTTGATATGGATCACGCCATCAAAATGCAAAGAAGTATCTAATGAAGTAATGGTATTACCCAGGCTCTGTGCTTCTTTGGTTTTTACCACAAATAATTCCTGCCCTTTGGTAACATACCTTCCGATCTCTGCATTTACCAATTGTAAATAACCGTTTGCACTTGATTTTACATAGGTCTTTAAAAGAAAAGAAGAAACAGCATTCAACTCTACCGTCTCAGTCATATTGCCTGTAGTCGGTTCGGTAAGGGTAACCGGTGTTGCACCCGATCCTGTTTTTTCTTCCGTGGCAGGGGCTTCTTTTTTATCAGTACCGGATGATTTGCATGCCGCTAACAGGCAGATAAGAAAAAGAAATACGATATATTTTTTAATGACTATCATAAGGAACCTATTTTTTATTCCAGTAATTGATCTGGTTAATGAGTTGCAGTTTGGTAATATTGTTTTGCCGGATCATATTTTTCGTAGTTAGGTAGTTGCCAATGGCCAGCAGGTAATCGGCCATTCTTACATCGCCTGTTTCTAATAATTTCCGGTTAGCTTCTATTAAAGCTTCGGTATATTTTACCTGCCCGTTCATCTGATCAATCAGTTGTTGTGTGGCTGCTAATTGTTGCGACAGCTGTGCCACCTGCTGGTCAAATTGCTTTTTAAAAAAATCGCGGTAGTTCTGCCTGGTCCTCTCCGCAATACCGATTTTATCATGTTGCATTTTCTTTTGCCTGCCATCGTAGATCGGCACAATAATATTCAGACCAACGCTTACGCCAAAATTTTTATAAAAATCTGATGGGAAAGAAGTCAGGTAACCACCATCAGCATATGCACTTATTTTAGGTTTATAATTATAGTCAATCAGTGCATCATTATTTCGCAACCGTAAACTGTCTAAGCGGTATTGCTGGTAAAAAACGGTACTTTCTGCTTCGGGTACAATGGCCAGGTCAATGACTGGTTTTTCAAGAACGGTTGCCGCCGTATCCGTTAGGCCAGAAAGGTAGTTAAGGGTAAGCACATCATTACGGAATTGTATGCTGGCCTGGCTGATCAATATTTCCTGCTGCTGAATGGTAATGAGAAAACTTAAATAATCTGTTTGCCGGTAAACTCCTTTTTCCGTAAGCCTTTTTAAAATGGCTTCCTCTTTTTTTAATAAATTAAGCAACGCTGTATTAAAGGTAACCTGCTGCCAGTTTCCATAGGCGGTGATGTATTGCGCGGTGATGGATTTAGTAAGGTCCTGTGCAGTTATCTTTCCTGTTACGGTTAACGATTCATTCAGCAACTGAATGGCATCCAATTGGTTTTGTACCAACTCTTTCCGCACAATATTTTTTGATACCGTAATCAACTGGCTGAAATTGGCCCCGTTGGTAATTGCCCCGTCATATCCCCAGCCACGTATGCTCGGTGCGTAACTATTGGTGCTTACCCCATTAACTTGTGGTTTGTAGCCAGCTTGTATACGGAGACTGTCAATCAGGTTAGCGATCCTTTGATTGCTGTAATCCTTTAACAACGGACTGTTTTGCGTAGCCGTGTTGATATAATAATCCAATGTTCTTTCCTGCGCTGCCGCCGACAGGGTTAATATTGCGGACAGGATACACAGAAAAAAATTACGTCTCAAAACGTGCATATCAATGTTTGAACTGAATGGAAAAATCATGTTTGTTGTTGATATATTGATAAGAAATGGTAAACCCGGCAATAGTACAAATCTCTTTAATAATGGCGAGACCCAAACCGGTGCTTTCGGCAGACTGGTCTTCCTTATAAAACCGCTGAAAGACCTTGTTATCATTTAATGCGCCATTGGCGGCAGTGTTTTGTATAGACAGACCTTCTTTCGATAAATCAATATAAACCTCACCACCTGCCGGAGTATAACGGATAACATTATTTAGCAGGTTGCTAACCAGTATTTCTGCCAGGTGTTGGTGAAAAGACAACACTGTGTCTTCGCAATGTAAATGCACGTGTAATTGTTTAGCTGTAATCAGTTCCTGCCTTTCTTCGAGTTTGGTAGATATGATTGCCGAAAGGTTTATCATTTCATTTGGTATGAACTGCCTGTTTTCCAACTTCGTCAGCAAAAGCAAGGATTGGTGCAGCTTGGAAAGTTTCTGTGTGGCATCTTCAATAGCCAGCAATTGCTGTATATTTTTTTCTTTCCCTTCCATATCCTGCAATAAGGCTTCTACTTTCGACCTGATTACCGCTAATGGTGTCTGCATTTCATGAGAAGCATTCTCAGTAAATGATCGCAGCGCATGATAATCCTGGTGGATACGCTGGGTCATCTTATTCAAACTGTCATTCAGCAGGTTAATTTCATTGATGGGCTCTTTTGTTAATTGCAAGGGTTGCTGAATGGCTATCTGGTAATCTTTAATATTGTCGATCGTATTGTAAAAGGGCTGCCATAAACGGGTGATCAGTTTCCGGTTAATAAAATAATTTGAGAGGAGAATAAACCCGATCATACCGATAGTAACCAGAATTATCAATTGCAGCAGGTCTTCTGTTTCAGTTTCTGATTTGTTTACGGTGATAAGATATACCTGCTGTCCCACGGTTACCGAAAATGCCAGTTGGCGGATAAATTCTTTTTCATCTTCCGTATTATTATAGGAGAGGATGCTTCTTGCTTTCGGCTTCATAATGATTTCGGGCGCAGCTGCTACTGTTATCCACTGGTGCTTTGTATTCTGAATAACGGGGAGTTGGCCATGGGCTTTTACATAGTCAACCACTTCCTGCTGTTCGCCGCGAAGGGTTTCATCCAGTTGTCTGACTAATACATAATGCAATACAAAATAAAAGGCAATACTACCTACTACAAATGTGAGGATGGTAATGGCAATATTAATCCGGTTATATTTTGTAAAGAGTTTCATGATACCTGCAGTTTATATCCTTCCCCATAAATAGACCGTATGCAGTCTTCCGCACCGGCTGCCATCATTTTTTTCCGCAGGTTTTTTATGTGCGAATAAATAAAATCGTAATTAGCGGGGAAGTCCATATCATCACCCCATAAATGCTGGGCTATCGCGTTTTTAGAAAGTATCCTGTTTTTGTTAATCACGAGAAACAGTAGCAGCTGAAATTCTTTCTGGGTAAGTTCAACGGGTTGCTCCTGCACGCTAACTGTTTTGCCAATGGTATCTATCTTGATATCACCAATGCTCACGATAGATTGCCCATTGAATTTTTTTCGCCGGATGATGGCAGCGATACGAACGCTTAGTTCCGATAAATGAAAGGGCTTGGTCAGGTAATCATCTGCCCCTATCTGCAGGCCTTCAATCTTGTCTTCCAAAGCGCCTTTCGCGGAAATGATGATCACGCCATCTGTTTTAGCATCCTGTTTCAGGTAACGCAGGAGCTCAAGGCCCGAGCCGCCGGGGAGCATAATATCAAGTATAATACAATCGTAAGAATGGTAATCTATTTTTTGTATGGCCTCACGATAGGTAAAAACGGATTCGCATAAATAACCGGCTGCAGACAAAAAATCTACAATGCTTTGATTTAGTGAGGCTTCGTCTTCAATAACCAATAATTTCAACGTATGCTATTTACTTTACAAAATAGCGTAAAAAATCTGTAGTAAATCTGGAGGGCTATTGTGTTTCAGGGATAAACTGTGATTTTATTTATGGATCCTTTAGTTGAAGGGCCTTATTAAAGGGGCAGTAAATCATTTGCAACAGCAGAACTATCCTTATCTCTTTATCACCTTAACCCAATCCACCAGCATCCGGCTCTGGTTATTTTTTATCAGTTCAACGGTTGGTGCAGGTAAACCGAAATACGGTTCTTTTGCACCGTTTATTTTAACAGGGTAAGCACCGCCAAGAGCAAAATTCAGGATGAGGAATTTATTATTGTCAAAAGCCCATTTGCCATAATGTTCAGCCATAGACTTTGTTACGCGGAACATGGGAATGCCGTCATATGTAAACACAAGGCTGTCGGGTGTCCAGTCTACAGCATAAACATGCCAGTTGGTAACATCATTGCCGACGGGCAAATACAGCCGGTTTACAAAAGGTGTTTCGCCGCTATAACCAGGGCCATGTACAGCGGCGCTGGCCCAGTCTTTTTCGCCAATATATTCCATGATATCTATCTCGCCAATATCAGGCCAGCGGCCTGCTCCCAGCATCCACCATGCGGGCCATAGACCTGTGCCTCCGGTTAATTTAATACGTGCCGATGCTGTGCCGTACATAAATTCAACCTTAGCCCGCGTATCAATTCTTCCTGAAATAAAATCAAATTTCTTACCCTCTTTGGTCACGAAACCCGGTGAAAAACGGGGCTGCAATACCAATGCACCGTTTGCCGCACCTGCTGCATCGATACCATGGGCAATGTATATGGTATTGGAAGAGTCTACATAAGCCTGTTGCTCATTGTTAACCGTGCTGCCTGTTACGCGTACATTCCATTTTGACCTGTCGAGGCTTTCTGCTGAAAAATCATCAAAAAAAATAATGGTGCCATTATCTTTTGATACCGCGTTTTTGGTAACCGGCGCGCATTGCAAACCCATAAGTAATGATAACAGCAGTGTGGAGAAGAACAAATGGGAGCGGCTGGAATGGTTCATAAGAAAAATCATTTTAGTGCATATCGAAAAAAAACAATCAGGAATGTATATTATTTTCCAGGTTTACCTGTTTCTTAGCTTTCTTTTGAAATAGTTTTCGGTCTAACCATTTTACCAGATAGGCACTCCCCACGCCTATGGCTGCCCCTGCCAGCACATCACTTGGATAATGTTCTCCCAGGTATAACCTGGAGTACCCAACACTTGTAGCCCATAGGTAAGCAGGTACAGTAATATACCATTTATGAAAACGTATACTCAGCGTGGCAGCGGTGTTAAAGGAAAGTGAGGTATGTGCCGAAGGCAAAGACAAACCGGTTTCGCTTGTTTCATAAGGATGTACCAATCCCGGATAAGTAACATAAGGCCGCGGCCTGTTAATAATATATTTTACCGTTTCTGTTACGGCTACCACTATTA
>JAYTOS010000475.1:0-4265 GCA_043747705.1 Bacteroidota bacterium | reverse complement strand
TGGAGATGATTGATGTATTGAATGAAACATTGATCAGGGATGGTGATGATCCGATTGCGTTTGACCATGATTGCCGTGAAGGTATTTGTGGCTCCTGTTCTATGTACATTAACGGTAAGCCACATGGCCCATGGCAGGCGAATACTACCTGTCAATTGCACATGCGTGCCTTTAAAGACGGAGATACTATTGTTGTAGAACCCTGGAGAGCCAATGCTTTTCCGGTGATCAAGGATTTGATGGTTGACCGTTCTGCGTTCGACCGTATCATACAGGCCGGTGGTTATATCAGTGTAAATACGGGTAATGCCGTTGATGGTAATGCCATCCCTATTAATAAAGACAAAGCTGATGCCTCTTTTGCGGCAGCCATGTGTATCGGCTGCGGTGCCTGTGTAGCTGCTTGTAAAAACAGCAGTGCCATGTTATTCTTAAGTGCCAAAGTATCGCATCTTGCCTTATTACCGCAGGGCGATCCGGAACGTAAGAGCCGTGTAATAAATATGGTGGCGCAAATGGATAAAGAAGGTTTTGGTGCCTGTACAAATACCGGTGCCTGTGAAGCCACCTGCCCGAAAGAAATTTCTATCAGCAATATTGCCAGGTTAAACCAGGAATACCTGATTTCCAGTTTTACGGCGGATAAGTAACCCCCCAACCCTCTGAAGGAGGCGTTAGTAAATTAATAAAGAGACTGTTTCGTGAATGAAACAGTCTCTTTATTTTAAGGGATTACTATGATTAAAGTTCTTTCTCTGTGCAACGCTGTATCTTCTGTGGCCGCTATGTTAAAAATAATTGCTAATGCTTTTGTGCTGTTTTTCAACACAGGAGGGCTTGGAGGATAAAGAGTTACCCAGAGAGCATGGATTTTTGCAATTTTATGTAAAACAGGGATACCGTTAATGATCAGGTGATTTGGGAGCCTGATTGCTGTTACTTTTACATGTCAATTATTTTCTTATGAGCTATACAGTTCCTGCACAAACAAGTATCGGACATGTTCATTTAAAAGTGTCTGATTTAGATAAATCTTTATCTTTTTACCGGGGATTACTCGGGTTTACATTGATGCAGAAGTATGGTACACAGGCTGCATTTATTTCGGCCGGTGGGTACCATCACCATATCGGGTTAAATACCTGGTACAGTAAAGATGGTAAACCGGCACCGGGTAGTGCACCGGGGTTATTTCATACGGCTATCCTCTACCCTACCCGGAAAGACCTGGCTGCTATTTTACAAAGATTGATGGATGCAAAATATCCATTAACAGGTGCTTCGGACCATGGCGTATCAGAAGCATTGTATCTGGAAGACCCGGATGGTAATGGCGTGGAATTATATTGGGATAAGCCCAAAAAACAATGGCCGGTTGATGCAAACGGAAATTTACAAATGGTAACAGAGCACCTTGATCTGCAAAACCTGTTACAGGAATTAATATACTAATCTCTACCGCTTTATAACATCCTTATCTTTATATCCGGATGTCGAATACCTATTTCCAATTTAAGCAGTTTACCATTCATCAAAACAGATGTGCGATGAAAGTATGCACTGACGCCTGTTTGTTTGGCGCATGGGTAGCAGGAAAAATGCGAAATGAGAAATACGCACCCCTTAATATTTTGGATATTGGTGCAGGTACAGGTTTGCTGGGCCTCATACTGGCACAGGTAACTACGGGTATGATTGATGCAGTTGAATTGGATGAAGCGGCAGCAGAACAGGCAGCAGAAAATTTTGAAGGATCACCATGGCAGGAAAGGTTACAGGTAATTAGGGGTGATGCCAGGACCGTACACCTGGGAAGAAAATACGGGCTCATCATTTCCAATCCACCCTTCTTTGAAAATGACCTGAAGAGTGGTAATATTCAGCGGAACCTTGCTTTACATGGTGAAGAACTTAATTTGAAAGAGTTGCTTTCTGTTATACAGAAACATTTATCAGTCGATGGAAAATTTGCTTTACTACTGCCCTATCACCGAAAAAACGAGTTTATTAAAATGGCGGTGGAAGCAGGATTTTATTTATTGGATGAATTAGCAGTTAAACAAACACCTGTTCATTCCTTTTTCAGGGTGATGCTTTTATTCGGAACTGATCAGGCACCAGTTGTTTCCGGTGAAATGAGCATCAGGGATGAGGATAGATATACTAGCGCATTTTCAGTTTTATTAAAAGCGTATTATTTAAACTTATAAGTTTAACACAGATGTATTCTGTAACATTCTCAGTAAAAATTAATGCGCGGCATAATCAGCCAGGTACTGAAACGAAGCCGTTAGCTGACCGTCTTTTAATATGGTTGCTCTTTCTATAGCAGCACTCCCCCCCTTTCGTATATCATCCAAAACATACTTGATCATTTGCTCGCCAAAATAACGGCTGGCATCCCGTGGTAATTCGTTGGGCAGGTTGCCGACTGCCATTATATCTACACTGGTTTCTAAATATGGTGTGGTTTTCATACCACTTAATTTATCAACCCCATATACCGGTGCATCCATCGTGGCATCGCCGAGATTGCAGGGTATACTACCTTTTTTATCATCCGTAATATCTGCAATGGTTTGTACACGGAAATCCGGGCGTTGCAAAGTTTCCATACTAAACAATCTTGGAATCGCTTGCTCCCAATAAATTCCATTCATCAGTATATCTGTATGCGCACAAAACGTTTCAAAAACACATCGGTATTCATCGGCATGCAGGTGAAAATCGTCCCTATTGTATTTACCCGTTTTGGTATGGCGGTAAAGGTCGCTTCCTTTTAAATGAACATATACGGGATAGTCGAATTCGCGGCTGGTATATTCATCGGGCTCTACTTCCTGTACATCCATCAAATTCATAATCTCTAAAATGCCATGCGCCACGCGGCCACTGCCGGTAACAGCAATTTTCAGGTTGGGAAGTTTAAGTCCGAAATAAGTATGTATCAGTTCCCGGTAATCTTTCACTTCGCCTACCCGGCCCAGATGATAGGCACCCGTTCGGTTTCCATAAGCCATAATGCCATTATGTGCACCCACGATCCCTGCAAAAAAGCCAAAGCCGATAATGCGTTGGCCATCTTTGTGTTCCAGGCACTCATAGTCAATAAGTGTAACCCGTTTATCTACCATGGCATGCATTAGCAATTGATTGGCGGGCTGTTTTTTCTTGGTATGTGAAAAGAAGAGATATGTTTTATCGGGGATCAGTTGCGAAACAGGTATTTCCTTAATGCCAAGCAGCAGGGTACAGCTGCTAAGGTCATCTGTTACCTCAATACCCGCTTGCGCATATTCTTCATCAGTAAAACAGCGGTTTACGGAGGTTTGCACAAGTATCTTAATATCAGGAAAATGTTTAACCAACCATTTACACTGCGACGGAACCAGCCCCACCCGATTATCTGCCGGAACTTTTCCCTCTCTAATAAGTCCGATCACAAGCATTGTGTTACTTTTGTGCACAAGATAAGGGAAGGGGATGAGTCGTCAGTAGTGAGTGGTGAGTAGTGAGTATACTTCACCAAACACTACTTCCACTAACCACTCACTACTCACCATTCACAATTCACAATTCACCATTCACCCCTCACCATGAATTATTTCGAATTATACAATCTTCCTGTCTCATTAAGTCCCGATCAAGCGGTCGTGAAAGAGAAGTTTTATGAACTAAGCCGTAAGTACCATCCCGATTTTCATAGTACGGCTTCAGCAGATGAGCAAGCGGATATGCTGGAGAAAGCATCCATGGTAAATATGGCGTATAAAATCTTTCAGCACCCGGATGAAACCCTTAAATATGTACTGCAACTAAAGGGGTTACTGGAAGAAGAGGAAAAATACCAGTTATCTCCCGATTTTCTGATGGAAATGCTTGACCTTAATGAGCAGGCACTTGATGTATCAGAACAGGCGGATATAGACAGTCTGACGAATACCATTGCCAACTTTACCAAAGAGATATATGAACCTGTGGAAGCGATTATTACAAATTATAAAGAAGGTATTACTACCGAAAAAGAACTGTTGCAAGTAAAAGAGTATTACTATCGCAAAAAATACCTCAACAGGATTTTGGCCGGTTTGAAGTGATACTGTAATATTGCAACCCGGTTTAACGCGAGACGCTTAATGCCCAACGCAGAAAGCAGAAAAAATGCGTTAAGCGTAAAAAAGCCCAGATGGCGGAATTGGTAGACGCGCTAGACTCAAAATCTGGTTATCGCAAGGTAGTGCAGGTTCGATTCCTGTTCTGGGCAC
>JAYTOS010000474.1:0-6448 GCA_043747705.1 Bacteroidota bacterium | reverse complement strand
TGATAACTCCATAATACAATGGCCCTCTATAATTTACCGGTTTCGTTCAACAGTAGGCTTCATTGTTGGTGCTGCGCACCCAACGAAGCCTTAGTTGTTGTTAGCGGTAGTTTTATTTATAGTCTGAAACATTTTTTCCTAAAATAATATCTCTTTGTCCAACAAAAAGCATTCCTTCTTTTCGCAAAGTCAAAAGCCCTGAACTTCCTCCTCTCGGTGATTCAGGGGCTATTTCATTTTTTGTAAGTAATGGGTCTCCTTCAAAATGGTAGCTGCCAAGCCAATAATATTTTCCATTAGGTTCCATAATTGTCACATGAATATGAGCAGGTGATGACCTGTTAGGATAAACTCCAGGTTTTAGAGTGTAAAACGTATATTTTCCATCAGTGCCTGTCTTTATCCATCCTCTTATGTAGCCATGTCTTTTAGCCCAGCCTGTTTCTTGATCTTTTGTAGCGTATATTCCTTTTTGGTCGGTATGGTAAACGTAAAGAATCACATCTTTTGCGGGTGTCTTTCCATCGTTCTGATAAATAGTGCCTATCACTTTTATTCTTGTTCCTTTATCATTATAGTCAGGTAAGCTATCAACAGATAACAACCCTCTGTCGCCATACTCAAGAATTGCTTCACAGCCTTCGCAGGATCCACCTACTAATCGGGATGTATTTTTACTTTGTTTCTGAGAATTAACACATGATGGAAGTGAAACTATCAGAAATAAGATTGCTATTAATTTCATGATGATGTTATTATTTGAGCGGTTTTACATTACCGCTAACAACGTATTTCGGGAAGTATGCTGTGATTGTGTATATCCGTGAAATCATACCCAAAATCCTAACAGCCTCAAACTAAGGTTACCCCAGATAAAATCTGAGATGCTTGCTTCTATTGGTACTCGGAAGTTTCGTAATCGCATTATCTTTAATCTACCATACCCTTTCGACATAAACCTATTTCGGGGATTATAGTATGATTGGGATGTATCCGTGAAATCATACCCAAAATCCTAACAGACTCAAACTAAGGTTATCCCAGATAAAATCTGAGATGCTTGCTTCTATTGGTACTCCTTAATTTTGTAATCGCTTTGTCTTTGATCTGCCTTACTCTTTCGCGTGTTAAATGAAAACGTGCCCCAATATCTTCCAGGCTCAACGGATGGTCTACACCTATTCCGAAAAAAAAGCATATCACTTCTTTCTGCCTTTCTGTTAATGTGCCCAGGCTGCGGTTTATTTCGAGCCGCAATGATTCATGGTGAACCAGTTTCTCGTCTGTTCTTTCTGCATTGGGGTTTTCCATTACGTCCATAAGTGTGCCATCTTCGCCCTCAGACAAAGGTGTATCCATACTTACATGCCTGAAGCCAACACTCATGGTAGCGGTAATTTCATCAATACTTATTTCTAACATATCAGCCAATTCTTCAGGTGTAGGTTCGCGTTCATACTCCTGTTCCAATTGCTGATAGGCTTTACTGATGCGGTTGGTAAGCCCTACTTTATTCAATGGCAAACGAACAATACGGCTTTGTTCGGCCAGTGATTGTAAAATACTCTGGCGTATCCACCAAACAGCATAGGAGATAAATTTAAAGCCACGTGTTTCATCAAAACGCAGTGCCGCTTTAATCAATCCTAAATTTCCTTCATTAATAAGGTCGGGTAAGGTAAGGCCCTGGTTCTGGTACTGCTTGGCAACAGATACTACGAATCGCAGGTTGGATTTGATCAAACGATCAAGCGCGGGTTGATCACCTTCGCGGATTCGCATGGCCAGTTGCACTTCTTCTTCCGGACTGATAAGGTCTACCTTCCCTATTTCCTGTAAATATTTTTCAAGGCTTTGGGACTCACGGTTGGTAATAGACTTCGTTATTTTGAGTTGGCGCATACTCATAATAGCAGGTTTTGGGTATATAATAGTATTGGTAAGAAAACCTTGTTTAGCAGGGGGAGCGAACAAAAGCCAACGCCACATAGTCAGTTGTAAAGCAATTTAAGGATTTTCTAAAACTTATCAAAAAAAATCTTTTTTTACAATAGGCTGAAAAACAATGTCTTAGGCCAAGTAGAGCCGCTGAAGAGGGGTTTACGCACTTTAATCAGTTCCCACAGTTAAAAAAACATTTGGAAGCGATGGATTATTTAATATTATTGCATGCCTACGACAGATTGTAGATTAAAGAGATTGTAATGAGTAAGAAGCAACTATTTACGTTGGAGTTTCCGGTAAGATGTTCACCTGGTATTTTGTTCGAATTTTTAGCCACCCCTGCAGGATTGCAGGAATGGTTTGCTGATAGAGTTGACGAATGGGAGAATGTATACAGCTTTTCATGGAACGGGGATGTACCCGATAAGGCTGAGATAGTAGACAAGGAAGAAGATAAATTTGTACGCTATCATTGGTTACACAGCGAGAAGAATGAATATTTTGAATTCAGGATTGAAAAAACAGAAATCTCCAATCAAACCATCCTGGTGATTAAAGACTTTGCTGAAAAGAACGAGATCAAAGACCAGAGCCAGTTATGGCAATACCAGATTAAGGATCTGTTTCATCGTTTAGGTGGGGCATGATTTGACTATTGAACAAGGAATTTTGAATGTTGAAGTAAGCAATAAATCAATATTCTAAATTCCTTGTTCAATATTCGCCATTCCTTCCGGGGGTTGAAAGCATATTGAGTATTTCTACAAAGCCCTGTTCAAAAAAAATATTCAATTGATCCCATTCATGCAGTGAGATTTTTTTTGATAGCTTGATATGCGGTAAAACGGGCATAGTATTTACCATGCTTTCTGAAACCGGTATGTAATTGTCTTTTCCAAAATGATGTTTCCATGGATCATCATTAATACCAATAAACCAGTCTTTACAACGCGTTGAATCCGGGCCATGTATCTGAAAATAATTTTGAATCGCTCCCACATATTTTTGCTTAAATTTTCCCGATAGCTGAACAGTAATACTGCAAAAATTACCCCACCAGAAAAAACTCCTGATACCAAAAGCATCGTTTGCTGCAAAATGCCTTGGAAAATCCAGCATCACCCATGGCAGCCCTTCGTATTGTTCGCCTTTTGAAATTTTCGGGGAACGGATGCCCGCATCTTGCGGGGTAATGACCACCTGGTTTTGTAATGCCAACCGATACACATCACTCAGCCCGCCAAAAAGATCATATACTTTTTGGATAACGGCATTCTTTGTTAAAATCCAGTCGGTATTATTTACCAACTCCTGTTCCTTTGGTGAAAGCGTTACTTTTGCAGGGCTCATCAGACAATATTAAGACAGGACAAAGTGATAAAAAAACTTGATATACTCATCATCCGTTCCTTTATCGGGCCATTTATTGCTGCTTTTGCCATTTCAGTGTTTGTATTAACCATGCAGTTCTTCTGGTTATACATTGATGACCTGGTGGGCAAAGGGCTGGACCTGTTTACTATTTTAAAATTAGTAGGACTGGTTACTTTGTTTTGGGTACCCACGGCTTTACCGCTGGCATTGTTGTTCTCTTCCATCATGACCTTTGGCAACCTGGGTGAATCATTTGAGCTGGTAGCCATTAAAGCCTCGGGTATTCCTTTGTTACGTTTTATGCGTCCATTGCTGATCATTGCCATCTTCATCAGCGGACTGGCTTTTTTGTTTGCAAATAATATCATACCGGTAACACAACTAAAACTTTCTACTTTAAAATATGATATCATCGTATCCAAACCGGCGATAGATATTAAAGAAGGTGTTTTTTATGATAAGATAGAAGGCTACGTAATCAAATTAGGAAAGAAGGAAAAAAATGATAGCATCATTCACGATGTGGTGATTTTTGAAAAAAAATACGGGCTGCAAGATAATATGCTGATGGCAGAAAGCGGGGTGATGCGTGTTACCGCTGATAAACGCTTCCTTGAATTTATTTTAAAGAAAGGCTGGCGGTATGAAGAGAAGGGCCCACGCGGCACAACCAATACCCAGTTTACCCGAACCAATTTTCGAGAATATAAAAAGGTTTTTGACCTGAAGAGTTTCCAGATGAATAAATCCGGCGACAGTGCTTTCTACGATCCGAAAATGCTGAGCCTGCGCCAACTGAATAAAGCCATCGATTCATTAAATAATAATGATACTTTTTATTTTAAGCGATCGCAGAAAGAAGTATCGCCTTATGTTCGGTTTTCAAGATATATAGACACAGGGTGGGCAACGATTGCCCCATCATCTTTACAAAAAGTAAAGAATTTTGATTCATTACTGCCCGATTCGCTCAAACAAACTATTATGGATGCGGCCAATACCCAGGTACTCAGCATAAAAGGAAATGTAAGTGTATTGGCTACTGATTATGCAGAAAAAAGTAAATCCTTACGTCTGCATGAAATTGAATGGCACAGAAAATTAACCCTTTCGGCAGCCTGTTTGGTTTTATTCCTTATTGGTGCCCCATTGGGTTCCATCATACGAAAAGGTGGCCTGGGAACACCATTGGTTTTTGCCATTATCTTCTTCGTGGTGTTCCACCTGTTCAATACGTTTGGCGAGAAATTTGTAAAATCGGAACAAACCAGTCCTTTTGGGGGTATGTGGTTATCCACCTTTATACTGATCCCCATTGGTATTTTTCTTACCTACAAAGCCATGAGGGATTCGCAATTATTTAACCAGGAATTCTATTACCGGTCTTTTAAACAGTTGCGGTTTTTTTTGGCTAATTTTAAGCAAGGAAAAAAATCACCCTAAATCCGTTTATATGTCAAAAAATAATTCAAGTCGTCGTGAGTTTATAAAAACAACAGGCAAAGCAGGCGTTGCTGCAGGTATTGCCTTAACCGTTCTACCATCATGGGCAGAAGCAGCGTCGCCGGCACCCATGGCAGGTACTCCTTTTACACAACAACCTTTGCCCTACGATTATAAAGCTTTGGATGCTGTGGTTGATGCAATGACTATGGAAATACATTACAGTAAACATGCAGCTGCCTATGCTAAAAACCTGGCAGATGCCTGTGTTGCAGAAAAAGTAGATACCGGCACTGCAAGGCTGGAAGATGTGTTAAGGAATATTTCGAAGTACTCTGCTAAAATGCGCAACAATAGTGGCGGGCATTACAACCACGAAATGTTCTGGCAATGCATGAGGCCCGGTATCGCCTCCAAACCTGAAGGCAGGCTGGCAGCAGCAATTGACCAAAGTTTTGGTTCATTTGATACTTTTAAAACACAGTTTACAGATGCCGGCAAGAACCGTTTTGGCAGCGGATGGGCATGGCTCGTACTCACGGGCGATAAAAAACTCGTGGTAACCTCTACCCCTAACCAGGATAATCCTTTAATGGATATCGCAGAAGTAAAGGGTACACCTCTACTGGGACTGGATGTGTGGGAACATGCCTATTATCTTAAATACCAGAATAAACGCCCGGATTATATTGCCAACTGGTGGAACGTAGTGAATTGGGCGTATGTGCAGAAGCGTTTTGAAATGGGGTAAGAATTATTGTGAATTTTACATGTTGAATTTTGAATGATATACTCAGGGGGTGAAGATTTATCTTCGCCCTTGTTTTTTAATATCCAGCAAACATCCTATCAATCATACTAATCAGTGCTCATGAAAACAATAACCAAATGGGTAGAAGCCCTTGCTTTTGATGCAACGGCTGATAGCGGCCATACAGTGCGGATAGACACATCTGTGGAAGGTGGTGGCTTAGGCAGTGGCATGAATCCAAAAAAAATGTTGCTGGCTTCTTTGAGTGGCTGCAGTGCCATGGATGTGGTGGATATTTTAACAAAGATGAAAGTGGCTTTTACCAAACTGGAAATAGAGGCCGAAGCTGAACAAACAGAAGAGCATCCCAAAGTTTTTAAATATATCAATATGGTATATCGTGTAGATGCCCTGCCTGAAGATATGGACAAGGTAAAAAGGGCCGCCGCCTTATCACATGATAAATATTGTGGCGTATCGGCCATGCTGGCAAAACATTGTACCATCAATTATTCAATTGAATTGATATAGGATCGGGCTGATTACAATCAGCTGAAAACTGATCGCTTTCTTTATCTTTGCCCAAAACATTTCCCCTGCAATCATCCCAACAAAATTTCCGCGTACAATCATGGATCACAGTGGTGAGTATACTGTTGTTCCTAACAAAGATCATCGCTTACCAGTTCACACATTCCCTCGCTATTTTAACAGATGCACTGGAAAGTATTGTGAATGTGCTAGCCGGTTTTATTGGTTTATACAGCTTGTTTATAGCAGCCAAGCCCCGCGATTTTGATCATCCATACGGGCATGGGAAAGCAGAGTTTGTATCTGCCGCCATAGAAGGTGGCTTAATTGTAGCCGCAGGTGTTATGATTATTTATGAAACAGTTTTAAATTTTGTACAGGAAAACCCTATCCAAAAATTAGATA
>JAYTOS010000473.1:0-1528 GCA_043747705.1 Bacteroidota bacterium | reverse complement strand
GTATGGCGTGTCTCCGGTTAAGGTTGTATTATTTTGCACCAACACGCCATTGTGTAAAACTGTAGCACGGGCAGGCGATTTTACAGTACCATCTTCATTAAAGCGTGGGGCTGTCCAGATAACATCATAGCCCTGCCATTCGCCGGGTTTGCGGCAGGCGTTTGCTAATGGAGGTGTTTGTTTGTATAAACTGCCTACCTGTCCGTTTACATAAGTTGTATTTTTATAATTGTCCAACACCTGTAATTCATAACCACCAGCTCCCCATGGAAGTGCCGCTAAAAAAATGCCGCTGTTACCACGGGCTTGCCCTGTACCGGTAATATTAGAAGGAATGCGGTATTCGATGTGCAATTGAAAATCCAAAAACGAACGCTTTGTCTGCAGATCGCCGTTGGTTTTATTTACAGTCATACAATTATTTGCAACCGTCCATTTTTTGTTAGAGGTAGAGTCTTTTGTTGGTACCCATTGGTCAAGATTCTTTCCATCAAACAAAACAATTGCATCACTTGGTGGCACACCGTACACGCTGCCGGGAGTAATAACTTTGGGTATAGGTGTATAATATTCTGTATCTTCTGGTTTTGCAGTTTGAGCGTTGGTGCTTAAAAAACTACCCATCAGGATTGCGCTAAATAATAGGCTCTGTTTCATTTTTTTTAATGGTTGATTGTTGTTAATTATTAATTTTATATCGGGTTTGTTAGAAGTTCTTCTCTTTAAAAATTATACTTAAATATTTCCCTTTTTCAATTCACTTACTGCATATTCCGCTGCCCTGGCTGTTAATGCCATGTAAGTAAGCGAAGGGTTCTGACAGGCAGAGGAAGTCATCGCTGCCCCATCAGTTACAAAAACATTTAAGGCATCCCATACCTGATTGTGCGAATTAAGTACTGATGTTTTTGGATCATTTCCCATACGGGCAGTACCCATTTCGTGAATGCCCTGACCGATGTTATAATCTTTATCCCAGGTGGTAACATTTTTTACACCTGATGCTTCAAACATAGCCACCAGTTCTTTGATGATGTCTTTGCGCATTTTTAATTCGTTCTCCTTTAATCCTGCATCCATAGATAAAACGGGTAAGCCCCATTTATCTTTAATGTTTTTGTTCAGCGAAATTTTATTATCATGATAAGGCAATATTTCACCAAAACCAGTAGCACCAATACTCCAGGCTCCGGGTTCTGTTAATGCTTCTTTAAAGTCGCCGCCAATATTCAGTTCTGCCACTTCACGGCTCCAGCCTGATCGGCTGGCACTTCCCTGGTATCCATAACCACGAAGAAAATCTCTTTTGTCGCCATATAAATTGGCAAACCGGGTAATATAAAAACCATTCGCCCTGCGGCCATAAGTCGTTTTATCTTCATAGCCTTCAATTGTTCCCTGTGCTCCCAGCATGTAATGATGATCCATTACATTGTGTCCTAATTCACCACTGCTGCTGCCCAATCCATCAGGCCATATAGCTGTTGCCGAATTCATCAATACCCATGCACTGTTTAATGCAGATGCA
>JAYTOS010000472.1:0-1072 GCA_043747705.1 Bacteroidota bacterium | reverse complement strand
AGAGCAGGTTGATGGTTGATAGTTGATGGTTTAGAGCTATCCTGAGGCTGAGTTTCGTTCGTCTTATTATAATTATCTAACTCGGCAGTATTTGCTTCTTGATTTATGTTCTCCTGTGTCTCATGTCTAACATATAATGTCTGATATCGCTCTACCAAATCAATACAAACCGGTATTTCGAATTCAGGATCTTCGGTAAGACTCACCCTTATAGTATCGCCAATACCATCTTCCAATAAACTGCCAATTCCAATGGCAGATTTTATTCTTCCATCTTCGCCATCACCAGCTTCGGTAACACCCAAATGCAAAGGGTAACATTCACCAAACTCATCCTGCATATGAGTAATAAGCAAACGGTAAGCCTGCACCATTACCAAAGGATTGCTGCTCTTCATGCTTAAAATAATCTGGTGATAATTTTCACCTCTTGCTATCCTTAAAAACTCCATTGCACTTTCTACCATGCCGATTGCAGTATCGCCATATCGACTCATAATTCTATCGCTTAAGCTACCGTGGTTTGTGCCAATGCGCATAGCAGTGCCATGTTCTTTACAAATTAAAACAAGTGGTGTAAAACGTTCTTTAATCCTGTCTATTTCTTCTGCATATTCAGCATCAGTATATTCAATCTGTTCAAACTTTTTCTTATCTACATAATTGCCTGGGTTCACCCTGACTTTCTCAATAATTTTAGCAGCTATTTCTGCTGCATTTGGCGTAAAATGTATATCGGCGACCAATGGAGTGTAGTAACCAAGTTTACGTAATTCATCTTTAATATTAAGTAAATTTTCTGCTTCGTTTTTTGATGGCGCTGTTATGCGTACAAGCTCTGCGCCTGCTTCTATGCATCGAATGGTTTGTGCAACGGTAGCAATGGTATCCATTGTATCGGTGGTTGTCATGGTTTGTATCCTTATCGGATTGTTACCACCAATTATGAGGTTACCAACTTTTACTTCCCGGGTTTTTAAACGCCTGTAATTTGAGAGAGATTCGCAGTATAAATTCATAATAATATTAATCAAAAAAGTGGGTGATGATGAATTCTTTAATAATGAGTGCA
>JAYTOS010000471.1:0-1255 GCA_043747705.1 Bacteroidota bacterium | reverse complement strand
AATAGCTTTTAGCTTTCTACGGGCATCGTACAACGGTTAGTATTAAGGTCTCCAAAACCTTCGATCTGGGTTCGAATCCTAGTGCCCGTGCTGAGTTTGGTTAAATGAAGTTAAAATAGTCAAGAAAGTAAAAACCATTTTAATCATTTTAACCACTTTAACAAAATACCAAAATATGAACAAAATCGCTACGTATTTCAAAGAGAGTTACCGGGAGTTGATGGAGAAAGTAACCTGGCCTTCATGGATACAGTTGCAGCAAAGCACTGTAATTGTTCTGGTGGCTACCGTTATTATTACAGCTATGGTATGGGTGATGGATTTTTCCAGCAACCAATTGTTGAAGCTGATTTATTCATTATTTAAGTAAAACAGCATGGAACCAGTAGTAGTTGAAACAGCAGGAGTAGAAACCGCAGCACCGCAGGCTGAAACCAAGTGGTATGTTCTTCGTGTGGTTAGTGGTAAAGAACGCAAGGTGAAAGAATACCTGGATAAGGATATTATTCGCAGTGGCTGGCAGGAGATCATCAAACAGATTTTCCTTCCGATGGAGAAAGTGTACAAGGTGCAGAACGGTAAAAAAGTAATGCGCGAGAAAAACTATTTCCCCGGGTATGTAATGATGGAAGTACTGGATGGCAAACTGAATGATGATATCGTACAGCATATCAGTAATATCAGCAATGTAATGCACTTCCTCACAGACGGAAAAGGCTCTAAAGGCAATATCATTTCCCTTCGTAAAAGTGAAGTGAATAAAATGCTGGGTAAGGTAGATGAAATGAATGACCAGGGTGTAACCATGAGCGAACCATTTATCATAGGTGAAACGATCAAGATCATTGAAGGGCCTTTCAACGACTTTAACGGGGTAATTGAAGATGTGAACGATGAGAAGAAAAAACTGAAAGTAACCGTAAAAATATTCGGCCGTTCTACACCTGTTGAACTTAGCTATATGCAGGTTGAGAAATTGAGTTAAAACAATTGCAAGCCTTGGCTATTAGCCCTGGGGAACAACAATATATTTAAAAAAGGCCATCTGTTTTTGCGGATGGTCTTTTATTTTTACACTATTCTCTTTTTCTTCGTTTTTCTATTATTGAAATTCTTGAAAGTATTTAATTTTCAATAAGAGAAAAACGAAGAAAAAGAGATATTTTAGTTAAATACCTTAAAAGAACATACCATGAAAAATATCATTCTTTTTTTGATGCTTATTTGCATCGGCTACTCAGTAAATGCACAACCC
>JAYTOS010000470.1:0-5576 GCA_043747705.1 Bacteroidota bacterium | reverse complement strand
CCCGTTTTATTATCCGATATTTCCTTGTTGCAATCCTGGATGAATTGTAAGAGTTCATCGCGTCCCTGGTTTTTTTCGGCACTGGTTACAAAATGCCGGGGTAAGAACTGCCAGGTTTCATTGAGGGTATCCATAAACGCTTTTACATGTCGCGCTACTACGGCAGGTTTTTCTTTATCGGCCTTGGTAAATACAAGGGAGAAAGACACTTCCCATTTATCTAACTGGCTAACAAATTCAAGATCATTTTTCTGCGGGGTGTGGCGGCTGTCTATCAATACAAATACCTGTACCAGGTTTTCTCTCTTGCGCAAATAGCCATCAATCATTTGTTCCCATCTTCTCCTGTCACTTTGCGAACGTTTGGCGTAACCATAACCGGGTAAATCAACCAGGAACCACTTTGTTTTTGGTCCCCGTTCACCCGATGAACTTTCTATTTCAAAATGATTGATCAATTGTGTCTTACCAGGCGTGGAAGATGTCTTAGCCAGGTTCTTTTGCTTGGTAACCATATTAATCAGCGAAGACTTGCCCACATTGCTCCGGCCAATAAAAGCATATTCAGGTTTGTCGGGCTTGGGGCATTGTGTTACCAAAGGAGAAGAGATAACATATTTGGCTGACTTGATTTCCATGCTGCAAAGTAAAGGTAAAGTGACAGTTGGGCGTTATAAGCCGGGAATCTGGCGATAATAAACCAATCCTTTTGTATTATACCAAGCTGAAAACTTCTGGCCTCAGGCTTTCTTTTTTATGAGTAAACTATCCGGCGGATACCTGGCTTTTATACTGTCCCTTATGTTTTCAAACCAATTGAGCAGAGCGTGTTTTTCTGCGTCTGTTAAAACTGCGTCTTTATGAATCCAGGTATATGCGGGTAAAGGCATCCCGCCTTCTTTTACCTCATCCATACAATCTTCCAATCTTTTGTATTGTTTGGCAATGCGGTAACTACTGAACTCATTAAAGTTAATCTTGCTCTTGCCTTCTTTAATATGATCGCTTAACCACCAGGCTGTAGGTTGTATTTGGGCATACCAGGGGTACCTTGTGTTATTACTGTGGCAATCGTTACAGGCTTTTGCAAGAATGGTTTTTACACTGTCCGGCACCGCATAACTTTTTGAAATATCTTTTGTGGTATCGTTTGATAGGTTCTTAGAGGGTCTGAAGGCCTGCGCAACAATAAAAACCACCAATAGCCCAATCAATATCTTTTTGAAAACTTTCATTTACTACAGTTTGTTGATCAGATTAAAATATTCCCCGTCATTTCCTTGGGAATCGGAAGGCCCATTACGGTTAAAATGGTAGGGGCGAGATCGCCAAGTTTACCTGTTTTAACAGTGCCTTTCCAATCTTTATCAATAATAAAAAAAGGAACGGGGTTCATGGTATGTGCTGTATTCGGCGTGCCATCTTCATTAATCATATAATCCGCATTGCCATGATCTGCAGTTAAGAAAACCGTATAGCCATGTGCTAACGCAGCCGTTACCACCCTTTCTACACAGGCATCCACAGTTTGTGCAGCTGTAATGGCAGCACTAAAAACACCGGTATGGCCAACCATATCTGTATTGGCATAATTCAAACAGATAAAATCAGCAGTCTCATTTTCAATTTCGGGTATCAGTTTATCGGTAATCCCTACTGCACTCATTTCGGGTTGAAGGTCGTAAGTGGCCACTTTGGGGGAAGGAACCATGATGCGGCTCTCGCCTACAAAAGGTTCTTCACGTCCGCCGCTGAAAAAGAAAGTAACGTGCGGATATTTTTCTGTTTCAGCAATACGTATCTGCTTTTTACCAGCGGCTGCCAGTACCTCGCCTAATGTATTTACCAGGTTATCATTCTCAAACACTACATGTATGTTTTGAAACTTATGATCATACATCGTCATCGTTGTAAAATCAAGTGTCAGCTTATGCATATCAAAATCGGCATGATCGTTTTGCGTTAACACATCGGTTATCTCCCGGCAACGGTCTGTTCTGAAGTTGAAGCAAATGGCCACATCTCCGTCTTTTATTACAGCGAGTGGTTGTTGAGCTTCATTTACAACAATGGTGGGTTTGATAAATTCATCGGTAATGCCTGCAGCATATGACTGTTCGATGGCTGCAATCGCATCCGTGGCTTTTGGGCCTTCGCCTTTTACCAAACAATCATACGCCAGTTTTATTCTTTCCCAACGTTTATCCCTGTCCATTGCGTAATAACGCCCACTAACCGAAGCGATCTTTCCAACAGAATTATTCAGGTGTTTCTGCAGGTCTGTAATAAAACCTAAACCACTTTTCGGATCTGTATCACGCCCGTCGGTAAATGCATGGATGTATACATCTGTCAGCCCTTCGCTTTTACACAGGTCGCAAATGGCTTTTATATGGTTGATATGTGAATGCACACCGCCATCACTTACCAGTCCAATGAGGTGCAAGGGTTTCCGGTTTGTTTTAGCTAACCGTACAGATGCCAGCAGCTGTTCATTTTTAGCAAATTCACCATTTCGGATGGCAACATTAATGCGCTCAAGCTCCTGGTAAACAATGCGGCCAGCACCAAGGTTTAAATGGCCCACTTCGCTGTTGCCCATCTGCCCATCCGGTAAGCCTACCTCTTCACCACAGGTTACCAATGTGGTATTTGGATATTTGCTATATAATGAACTTACAAAGGGAACATGGGCATTTTGTATGGCATCGGCAGATTTTACTTTGCCCAGACCCCAGCCGTCCATGATTACTAATATTACTTTCTTGCTCATAGCATAAAAATACTGCATTTATAATAGATGAATACGTGTTAACTTTAACCAAAAATCCCCACTATTGGAAGTTGGCATGTTTTTGGCACTCCTTAGTTAAGAAAATAGTGTAATCATGAAAAAAATCTTTTTATTAACCGGACTGGCTTTTGTGTTTATGTCGTTCAGCTACCAGGGCGATGCAGATGCGATTGTGCAGGCTTTCAAAACCGCGAATGCAGGCGAAGTGTCGAAATATTTTGATGATTTTGTTGACTTGAAGCTGATGGATAAACCAGAAGTTAAAAATCTGGGCCGTAACCAGGCCAGTCTTACGTTAAAAGCCTTTTTTGAAGAAAATGGCATCAAAGGGTTCGAAAAAGCTTCCGACCGGGCGATTGGCAACACCATGTATATGACAGGTAAGTTGCTTAACAACGGGAAAGGTTTTGGTGTTACTGTATTGTTAAAAGCAAAAGATGGTAAGCATCAGATCGTATCAGTAAGGATTAATTAAATCCTCCTTCAAATAAATTCAATGAAAAGACCCTGCAATTGCGGGGTCTTTTGTTGCAAACCATAGTTTTGCAGCATGGAATCTTTCGACGAACAATTGCATCACCTGATAACTGAAGCTTTGCGTGAAGATGTTGGGGATGGCGATCATTCTACCCTGAGCTGTATTCCGCCTGATAAAAAAGGGAAAGCGGTGTTAAAAATCAAACAGGATGGGATACTGGCGGGAATGGCAGTAGCGGAAAAAATCTTTACTTATCAGGAGCCCTCCATCGTTTTTACCGCTTTCAAAAAAGATGGCGACAATATGGTTAGCGGAGAAAAAGCTTTTGAAGTGGAAGCTTCCATCCATACGATTTTAACCTGCGAAAGATTGGTATTAAATTGTATGCAGCGAATGAGTGGTATTGCCACGCTTACTCATCAATACGCGGAAAAACTGGTAGGTTGCCATACACGCTTGCTGGATACCCGTAAAACCACGCCCAATTTTAGGCTCCTTGAAAAAGAAGCGGTAAGGATTGGCGGCGGTACCAATCACCGTTTTGGTTTGTATGATATGATCATGCTGAAGGATAACCATATTGATTATGCAGGTGGATTAGAACCGGCTATAAATGCCGCGTTTTCATACTCACAAAAAAGGGCAACCCCGCTTAAAATTGAAGTAGAAACCAGGAGCCTGGCAGACGTGCAAACAGTATGTTCTGTTGGTAAAGGGAAAGTGTTTCGGATTATGCTGGATAATTTTACACCCGGGTTGATTGCAGAGGCATTACAAATGATCAATGGCTCTTTCGAAACAGAAGCCAGTGGCGGTATTAACCTGGATACAATAACAACTTATGCCGCAACAGGTGTTGATTATGTAAGTGTGGGCGGATTGATTCACCAGGCACAAAGTATTGACCTGAGTTTAAAAGCTGTTTTGTTATAGGCAACTTTTTTCTCTGCGGTAATAATAGCCTTCATTCACCGCGGATGCGGAGTTGCAGAGGGTTTGGCAGAGATAGATAGGGTAAGATGGATTTATAAATCAGGATAGCATGAATAAAAAAAATAAACCCGATACAAGGGGATTTGTATTCAGTACCGATCCTTCGTTTCGTTTTGAAGCAGATGATCAACCAGCGCAGGATACGCTTGCTCCTGCCCGGCAAAAACTCCGCATCCGTTTAGACACGAAACAAAGGGCCGGGAAAGCAGTAACCCTGGTAACAGGCTTTATTGGTAATACGGAAGATCTGGAAGAACTCGGTAAAAAATTAAAAAATTTTTGCGGTACCGGCGGCAGTGCGAAAGATGGGGAAGCCATTATACAGGGAGACCAAAGGGATAAAGTTTTGCAATGGTTGTTGAAAAATGGATACACCAACACCAAAAAAATTTAATGATGTTGATCAGTATTTGTCAATAGTGTTGATACCGGATTTCATTTTACTGATTACTTCCTCAAATTCACTTGCGGGCATTCTTCTTGTTTTGGTAAGCTGAATTGCCTTTTCTTCCCAGTTCACCGCTTCTTCTCTATTGCCTGTTCTGTATAATAACCTGGCATAAGTATCTATAGCAGCGGGGTTTTCATAAAATTCAGTGGCGCGTTTTGCCCAGCTTAAGGCTTTGGCCATGTAAAAAAGATCATGGGTGTAAATATATATCGTCCAGGCACCATCATTCAATTCATTGGTGAAATTTTGCGTCATAGGTGCATAAGGACCGGAACGCATCAAAGTCCCGCTACCGCTCGCTTGCGTTACTCTATCAGGTACGGCATAAGCAAACATGTCTCTTCTGCGCATAGAATCTACCCGCTGAACAGAATCTACACTGATAGTCATCAGGTATTGGTCATAATATTTAACAGATGCGAGCAGGAAACGGCTGGTATCCCTGATCCCTTTGTAAAAATCTATCATATTTCTATCATGACTTTTGCGGGACTGGGTTCTGTCTGTCTGTGTGCCGGCCGAAAAAATCGCAACCTTTTCTGCGTACGAACTATTTTTCTCTTTAATGGCCTTGCTCTTCGATTTGAAAATAATCTTATTATTTGTACCTATTCTCTTTTGCAAATTCATCAGGAACCAGGCATCATTAAAATTGTTGTTGTCTTTCCGCATATATTGAAAGGCTTTAGAATCAATCAAAGGTGCCTGTACGGCAATAAACTGCAAAAATGTAAGTGAAGCGGCTGAATCTTTTGGGGCAACGGTAACCATTTCTTCTGTCAGTTGATCATGTTCAAAATCCCATTCATTTTTTTTGGCCACCAATTTATATAATAACTCAAAATCGCGTTTCCCGTTAG
>JAYTOS010000469.1:0-1017 GCA_043747705.1 Bacteroidota bacterium | reverse complement strand
TGAATAATATTTAGCGAAGCAAGGAAAGTGCCGATCATGGTAAGCAACGTTACCAATATCCCGGGCACCATAAACTCTTTATAATTCATGGTAGGATTATACCAGTTGGAAGATGTGATCTCAATGGTTGGAATGGCATTGAATGCAGGAAATGTCATCCATTGCATTTGTATCTCCTTGTAAAAATCACGAATGATATTGGCCGCATAAGCCCCACCCAGATTGGCTTTAGCACCATTCACCACATTTACCGCAAGCAACATCGCAGTCTTATTTTCCTTTACCAGTTCCTTTTCAAATCCATGTGGAATTTCAATAATCAGATCGGCCTTATCCGACTCAATAGATTCCATTGCTTTGTTGTATGATGGCAAGTAATCCGTTAATATAAGATAGCCGGATGAAGTAATTTTTGAAATGAATTTTTGCGAGTATGATGAATGATCATGATCAACCATGCTGAGGTAAACATTCTTTACTTCGTAATTGGCAGCAAAAGGAAAGATGATCAATTGAATGATGAGCATCACCAACACAGACCGCAAAATAGCGGGGTTACGAAATACCTGCCGGAATTCTTTCTCCAGTAAAAAAGATAATTGTTTCATGCCAGCTGGATTTTAAATTTTGATAAACTGATCGATAGAAAAAACAAGGTCATCCCCAACAGGATCAGGGTTTCTTTCCAGATTATTTTAAATCCAAATCCCTTTATCATTACATTTTTTATAATAATAAAAAAATATTTGGGAGGCACCAGGTTCGACATAAACTGTAGCGGCTTTGGCATACTTTCAATCGGGAACATAAAACCACCCAGCAACAATGTAGGCAGCACCAATCCCAGCAGGGAAATCATTTGTGCTGTTTGTTGAGAGCTGGTTACATTAGAAATCATTAGCCCAAGTGAAACTGCCCTGGTAATAAACAACAGGGCTTCTAACATCAATAATAACAGGCTTCCGTTGATTGGCACTTCCAGCAACGTTACACTTACAATTAAAATAGTAGACACAT
>JAYTOS010000468.1:0-9549 GCA_043747705.1 Bacteroidota bacterium | reverse complement strand
TTAGTTCCGTTACCGGTGATATGAGATCAGATCCCGGATTTGGTGGTACTATTACCTTAAGAAAGGCCGTTAACCACGTTTTATCAATCAGAGCTGGCCTTACCGGTATGCTTAATTCAGGTTATCCAAGTCTTTATGGAATTAATATTGGACAGGTTGCTTACAAAAATCAGACACATCAGTTTAGTGTTGACTTTATTGGTTCTTTGAATACATTGAGTCATTACAGAGGTAATCCAAAAACCAATGTTTATGTATTGCTGGGTTACAGCCTGAATGCTGCCAGGGTACTTTATAAGAATCCAAATGGTGCGCAGCCGGGTGGTTATTCTATTTTTTATGGTATCAATAATCCAAATAGCCAGGCCGGCACCATTGGTACACTTGGGGGTGCAGAAATTAATAACAGGCATGCATACACAGTATTCCATGGCCTTAATGTAGGTGGTGGTATCGCTTTCAAACTTAATAATACAGTTAATATTGGGTTAGAACAAAAATTCACTTTCAGTGCTCCTGGATATGATTATCTCGATGCTTGGAAAGGTGGTAACAGCAATGATTACTATTCTTTCACCAGTGTTCGTTTAAATGTAAACCTCGGCAACACTGCCAGAAGAGTACAGCCATTATGGTGGATCAACCCCAATAATTATGTTTATAACGAGTTGAATATGCCTAAGCATATGAAATTACCAAAAGTGGTATTGCCCGATGCAGATGGTGATGGTATAACTGATCAGTTTGACCTTGAGCCAAACACACCAAAAGGTTGCCCGGTTGATTCACATGGTGTTTCTAAAGATACAGACGGCGACGGTGTACCTGATTGCCGCGATAAAGAAATTTTGACTCCGTTGAAATGTTTCCCTGTAAACAGCGATGGTGTGGGTACTTGCCCAGAACCGGCTTGTTGCAAAGAAATCAGAGACATGCTTGCTAATATGAAGCCTGTTGATAAAGCAGCAGACTGTACCATAGGAAGTTTACCAAGTGTACAGTTTAAAAACAATGCTAAATTGTCAAGAGCAGCTGAATCAGTATTGGCTAATGCAGCAGCAACCATTAAAGCCAATCCAAATTGCAGGGTGAAAGTGATTGGTTATGGTACGGCAAGCAAAGCCGCCCAGCAGTTAAGTTGGGAAAGAGTGAACGCAGTAATCAAATACCTGGTTGAAAAGCAGGGTATTTCTGAAAGCAGGTTATTATTTCAATATGGTAATGATGGTGATTCAAACACGGTAGACTTGCAGGGAACAACAGAAACAGGACCTACTACAGTTCCTGCACCACATCCAAATTTGAAAAGCTAATATATAAATCTCTCTCGTAAGCGGTTATTGGTAGTCAGTTTATAAAAGTCCGGTCTCATAACGAGACCGGGCTTTTTTGTATGTATAGTCATACGATCAAAATGACGAGTTGAGCATTCGTAATATTTTTTCTCTATGACAATAGAGTAATTTATTAATTCCGGCTTTTAAACCGGGATTAGTTTGACTTAGATGATTTTGGGGTTCAGCCTTGTTTGCATCTGAAATGGAGGGTGAAGAATGCAAAACCAAGGCCCAGTATGTCTGGATTGGCTTAGCTATTTTGAAAACTGGGGGAAGCAGTTGAATGCGCGTACCTGCATGGAAAGTTAAAAGGATTGCTTTAACTAAAATAGAAACATCAAGTAGCAGAAGTTATATTAATAATACAATAAAAACCCCCACGGGTAGCGGGGTTTAGAAATTAATTGCATTGGTTTATCCTAATCAATACTTCTTTTACCGAAAATGAGGGAAAGAAGGAATAAAACAATAAACACAAAGAATAAAATTTTTGCAATGCCTGCAGCACTGGCTGCGATACCGCCAAATCCAAAAACCGCGGCAATAATGGCGATGATAAGAAAGGTTACTGTCCAGCGTAACATAAGTATAAATTTATAAATGAACATTTTGTTGACTCTTTAATAATGTAAAAATCATACCTCATTTTATAAGACTTCTGCGCAAAAAAATCTACAAAGAAAGAAGTAAATCAATGGCATACCGTTTTAACCATTAGAAAAACAAGGAGTGTATGAAACGGGGTCAGGAAATAGTTAAAGACGTAATTAAAATCCTCTGCGGTTGTGTATTATTACCAGGAGTAGATGTAGATATAGAGGCAGTTCAATATTATTTATTGAAAAGGAAGGTTATTGAGTAATGAATGATTTCGTTAATGCGCATCCTTGATTTCTCTGTAATTCTTAACTATCCCGGCAGCTAACTTACCGGAAAATAGATTGTAAAAGAAGCTCCTGAATCTTTAGCCCCCCGGGCTTCTATATATCCATAGTGATTGGTCATTACCCTTCGCGCAATGGCCAATCCTATACCTTTTCCGCTATATTGAGATTGTGTATGCAGGCGTTGAAAAATTTGAAATATTTTTTCATTGAATTGATTGTCAAAACCCATACCATTATCCGTGATTACTATCTCGTAATATGTTTTCACTTCTTTTTTGTTCCACAAACCAGGCATAGGCATTTCTTCTTTTATTTGACAAGTAATGCTAATTATTAATTTTTTATCCGGGCGCCTGTATTTATAAGCATTGTCAAATAAGTGGATAAACAGCATATTCAGTTGCCGTTCATATCCCTGAATGGCCGGTAATAAGGTAGTTTTGTTTAATTGAACGTCTTTATTTTTCATTACTTTTTCAAATGCGGTTGTCGCAGCTACGTCCAGGCTTACAGTAGAAAGATTTGATGCACTACGGTTGAGGAGATTGGTAAAATCAACCAGGTTGTCCATCAGGTCATACATACGTTCTGTGGCTTTTTCAATACGCAGCACGATGCCTTCTTCTTCCTGTGCTATTTTGGTTTCTAACTTTTTTTTGAGAAGGCTGTTTAAGGTGCGGATCTTGCGTAAAGGTTCCTGCAGATCATGAGAAGCAGCATAGGTTATCTGTTCAATTTCATTATTACTTCTGGTAAGTTCAAACAGGCTTTTTTCAAGCATTTTTTGAAAGCGAATGCGGGTTCTGAGTTCCCGTATAATTAAAGCTATCGAACTGATACAGACCAGGCAGGCCATTAAGAAAGCAAAAGTTAAGAAAGAAAAATTGAGCTTTTGATAATATGTTTTTTCTTTGTCACGATAGGCAAGTAATGTATATTCTTCATCTTCCATCATTTGAATGTAAACACGGATTTTATCCATTCCCAGCTTACCCCTTTTTAACTTATCGGTAAAATGATTGTCGCCATACCGTAAGTCAAGATTAGCTTTTAGTGTTTCCATTCGTTGCGTTACGGAATGGGTTAATAATTTAACATATGCCCTTTGTTTATAATTGTCCGAAACTTGTTGCCCAAGGCGGTCAATAACAGAATCTATTTTTGAAATGGCCTCAAAATAAGGTTGTTTAAAACTTTCAAGATGGGTAAGAATATATCCGCGCTGATTCGTTTCCGCATCAACTAGTAACTGTTCACAATTTCTCAACGTTATGATAACCTGATAGGTATGTTCTACATCCTTGGTATACCGGATCTGTAACTTGTGTTGTTGAACATATATCCCACCCAACCAAACCAGAAGTATTAGGGATAATACAAGGGCGATATAGGCAAACCGGTTTTTCACTTTGCGTAGTATTTATAACAATGTTAATACAATTGTAGAAGGATTTCCTCAAACTGGGATCGTGAGGAATAAATTCGCGAAAAACAAAATATTCTATATGATTAATAATCAATTAGTTAGAATAGTAATAAGCAGTTAGAAAACTTGGAGTTGAAATTGCTTGTTATATAAGAGTAATTATTCATCATCCGGTAATTATACTTTAAAAGACTAACCATGCTACATCAATCACAACTCCAGAAACAATCCTGCAGGATATTACCACAACAAATACAGATGTTGGGTATCTATCACCTTAATACTTTGCAGCTTGATCAAAGAATCAAAGATGAGCTGGATGAAAATCCTTTATTGGAAAATACCAGCGAAGATGAATATCTCGAAAATATGCAGGCAGAAAAAGACCAGCCC
This sequence comes from Bacteroidota bacterium, assembly GCA_043747705.1. Classification (GTDB taxonomy): domain Bacteria; phylum Bacteroidota; class Bacteroidia; order Chitinophagales; family Chitinophagaceae; genus Sediminibacterium. The sequence goes on along the minus strand of JAYTOS010000468.1, from coordinate 5,506 downwards.
CAAGAATACCAGGACTGGGAAGAATATGGTTATGAAGATATACCTGATTATAAAGTAGAAAACGAAAGTTTCATTCATAGTAATAACGTAAATATAGCTATGAGTGAGTTTGTTGATTTTCGTAATTTGCTGAAGCAACAATTAGTTAATCTTAATTTATCAGAAGAAGAAGTTATCGTGGCTGAATACATTATTGATTGCCTGGAAGACAACGGTTTTTTAGAAAGGATTCTGGTTGATATTGCAGATGATATTTCTTTTTCACAAAAACTGTTTGTTGAAGAGTCTGTTATTGAAAAGATCTTGCTTAAGATACAAAACCTGGAACCATTTGGTGTTGGATCAAGGAATATCCAGGAATTCTTATTAAAACAGCTGGCGCAACAGAAGAAATGCCCTATTGTTAAAAAAAGCCTGCAACTGGTTGCAGAATTTTATACAGAACTGCAGAAGAGAAACTTCGATAAAATTTATGCAGGCCTTGATATTGATGAAGAAGAATTACCCATTCTGTTAAAGCATATCAGCGGGCTTCAGTTGAAGCCGGTGAATGAATCAAGTCAAAGCGGGTTAGTAAAAGAAACGATCATCCCCGATTTTATACTAACAGTAGAAGGAGAAATGGTGATGGTTGAACTGTACAAACAAAAGTCACAAGGTTTACATATCAATGAATCCCTGATGGCCTCTGTGGAGCAAACTGAAGGGAAAACGGCTGAAGAAAAATCTACCTTACAGTATTTAAAAAGTAAGCTTACATCCGCACTGTGGTTTGTAAATGCCATAAAGCAGCGGGAAGATAATATGTTGCGCATCATACGGACCATAGTGAAAAAGCAAAAACAATTTTTCCTTATGGGCGATGCCGCGTACATTAAACCCATGATCTTGAAAAATATTGCGGATGAAGTTGGGCTTGACATATCAACTATTTCCCGGGTTACCTGTAATAAATATATTGATACGCCGTTCGGATATATATTGTTGAAAAACCTCTTTACAGAAGGCATCATCAATGAAGAAGGGGTATCGGTAAGTAATAAAGTAGTACAGATAAAATTGAAAGAGATCATTGATGCCGAAGACAAAGAGAATCCCTATAATGACCAGCAACTGGTAGCATTATTACATGAAAAGGGTATAAAAATAGCACGCAGAACAGTTGCAAAATACCGCGATATTCTTAATGTACCTGTAGGCGATATGAGAAGGTTATGGGCAAAAGCCATTTAATAGGAATAATGTTTTAATTTCAAGTTCTAATATATACCAATCTATGAGTAAAGTATTGATTATTGATGACGATCTGGATATGTGTCGCTTATTGGAAAGGTTTTTAATCAGAAATAATTTTGATGTAAGGTTTGCCCATACTGGTAAGAAGGGTCTTGAAGAATTCAAGAGTTTTTCACCGGATGTTGTCCTGTGCGATTTCAGGTTGGAAGATACTGATGGAAAAGACCTTTTAATAGAGATCAAAACAATATCCCCATCTGTACCCGTTATTATTATTACAGGATATAGTGATATTAAAATTGCTGTTGAAGTAATCAAACACGGGGCATATGATTATGTAACAAAACCCCTGTTTCCGCAGGAGATACTGATTACCATAAATAAAGCACTTAACGATTCTACCAGTCCTTCCCGGTTTATAATGGAAGAGGGATCAGGCGAAATAAAGCCTGTAACGGCTAAGCAGGCACCTGCTAAAATAACTTCAAAATCAGGTAAATATATATTTGGCGACAGTAAGGAGTTTAAGCATATGCTTAAGCAGATGGACCTTGTTTCTCCTACCAATTACAGTGTTATTATTTATGGGGAAAGTGGAAGCGGTAAAGAAGTAATTGCACAGGAAATACATTCGCGCAGTAAACGAAAAAATGCGCCATTTATAGCGATAGATTGTGGTGCTTTATCTAAAGAACTGGCGGCAAGTGAATTGGTGGGACATGAAAAAGGTTCATTCACAGGTGCCTTAAATCAGAAAGTTGGCAGCCTTGAATTGGCGAATGGAGGAACTGTTTTCCTTGATGAAATAGCTAACCTGCCTTATGATGTGCAGGTATCTCTTTTACGGGTTGTGCAGGAGCGGAAAATGCGCCGGATAGGTGGTAATAAAGATATCGACCTGGATATACGTATTATAGTAGCCAGTAATGAAAAATTATGGGAAGCCACTAAAAAAGGCAAATTCAGGGAAGACCTGTATCATCGGTTCAATGAATTCAGTATTAATGTGCCGCCTTTACGTGAAAGGAAAAATGATATCATGACTTTTGCGCTATTTTTTCTGGAACAAACCAACCGTGAACTGGATAAACATGTAGAAGGGTTTCAGCCTGAAGTTGAGCAAATATTTAAAACCTATTTGTGGCCCGGTAACCTGCGCGAACTGAAGAACGTAGTAAAACGTTCAGCATTATTAAGCGATGGCCCAATGGTTGGTGTTACTGCCCTGCCATTTGAACTGGTAAATCACAGTAAACTTATTTTCGATACACTTGTTGAAACTGAAACAGAAAGCGAAATCAAGACAGAAGAAAAAAAAGACAGTTCCGGAAAAAAAGAAACTTACCATTCAGATATCATTGAAGAAACCGGATATGTGAGCAAGACCAGACCTGTTGAAGTAAATGAACACTCGTATAAAGTAGCCAGCATAGATGCAGAATATGAAATGATTGTTCAGGCACTTAAAAAAGCAAACTACAATAAAAGTAAGGCCGCTAAATTATTAAATGTAGACCGTAAGACACTCTACAATAAAATGAAGCAATACAATGAGTTCAATCAGCAATAAAACGAAATCATGTTAGAATCATTCTTATCTGATTTCGTATATATAAAAGATGTCCTCGATAAACAAGGGGACACTAATTTTTTTGATAAAAATTTCTCATTTTTTTCAACGGAACCTCTGTTGTTTTATAATTCAGATACGGATGTTATTGTATATATAAACAGCCGTTTTACAGAAGAATTTAATTATACCGTAGATGACCTGGCTACCTGGAAGTACAGTATACATCCATTGATAAACGGCGATGATCAGGAAAGTTTCAGGGATACCATTAAAGCAATGAAGGAAAGTAATGAAGAGTATAAAGACGCGCATTACCGGCTTATTGCAAAAGATAAAAAACATTCTTATTACCGGGTAAAAGTAAGCAGGCTGCATAAGGCTTATTATTTTATACAACTCGAAAATTCAATAAAAACAGCTGTTCCTGTATTAAAAAATCGAACAGCTGATGATCTGATCAATGATGCGGAGATCATACTCAAATTCGGTTTTTGGATGTGGGATATTGTCTCCAATAAAGTATTCTGGACAAAAGGTATGTACCAGTTATTAGAAATTGATGATACTGAACATGTTGAGCCCAGTAATACTTTTGAAGGTGAATATGTTTTGAAAGACGATGCATACGAAGAATTTGAAAGAAGGTTTAAATCAGGTCAGTTAAAAGAATCGTATCGTCATAAATATCACCTGAAATCAGCCAAGGGGAACATCCTTACGGTGAGTGAACACGGGAGGATAGAATATGACGAACAAGGAAAAATGCAGCGGATAATAGGCCTTACAAGGGATATTACTTTACAGGAACAAAGCATCAAAAGCCTGTCTGATTATAAAGAAATGATGCAATCGAATGAAACCTTTCTCAATTTCGGAACATGGGAAAGCGTACCGGATATCGATAAAATAGCCTGGTCGGAAGGAATGTATAAAATATTCGGGTACGATGAAAATACGGCGAAGCACCTGTCCATCAATAAAGAATTATATCAGCAGCATATAGGAGATGTAAGTTTTCGGAAAAATGAAGACGAGATCAAGGCTTTCCTGAAAGATAAAGACCACTATACAGTAGAGTATGAAATAAAAGATGCAGCGGATGTTAGTAAGGTATTATCTACTTATGCCAGAATCATCAGAAATAATGAAAAAGCAATTGAAAAAATAATAGGTACCACAAGGGATGTGACAGAATTGAAAAGTTATGAAAAAATTTTAGAAAAAAAGATTGAGGAACTAAACAGATCAAACACAGAACTTGAAGAGTTCGCTTATGTTGCTTCGCATGATATGCAGGAGCCGTTGCGTAAAATATCAACCTTCAGTCAACGCTTGCAAAACAAATATTCCGGGCAATTAGATGAGGATGGAAAAAGGGATATCAACCGTATTATCGCATCTACTGAAAATATGCGTAATCTTATTGATAACCTGCTTGAGTTTTCAAGAATAAGCCGAAATAAATATCCTCCGGAAGAAGTATCCCTTTCAATTATTATCGATAAAGTATTAAACGACCTGGACCTGGACATAGAAGAAACAGGTGCGCAGATTACGGTATCGAAATTGCCTGTTATTGAGGCAATCCCGACACAGATGTCGCAACTGTTTTTTAATCTTTTAAGCAACGCGATTAAATTCCGCAAAAAGGATACCGTACCTGTTATTACAATAGCCGAAGAAAAACTCACGGGTGAGATGAAACAGGAATACCAATTGAGTTCTTCACAGGAATACCATTTGATTACGATAACTGATAATGGGATAGGTTTTGAAGAACAGTACGCTGAAAAGATATTCCAGTTATTTCAACGCCTGCAGGGAAAATTTGAATTCCCCGGAACAGGTATAGGGCTGAGTATCTGCAAAAAAATCGTGAGTAATCATAATGGCTGCATATTTGCTTCGGGTAAACCCGAAAAGGGTAGTAAGTTCTCCATAATTTTGCCTAACAATCAACCTGCGCATGCCTAATTCTCCGCAATTACTTAATATTCTTGTAGTAGAAGATGATGAGGATGATTTTATTTTCATTAATGATTATATTAAGGAATTAACCGCATGGAAATGTGAAGTAAAATGGATACACCGTTATAGTGATGCGGTAGATGAATTGTGCAATAATAATTATACGATATGTTTTTCTGATTACCGGTTAGGTATTAAAAATGGAATAGATCTTATAAGAGATATGCAATCCCGTAGTTGTACCACACCCGTAATTCTGTTAACGGGCAGAGGGAATTATGAAATAGATATTGAAGCCACAAAAGCCGGGGCATTTGATTACCTGATTAAAGCTGAACTGGACAAAGAAAAATTAGAAAGAACCATCCGTTACACCCTCGAGCGCATGAACAGCCTGCAGAAGCTGCGGGACAGCGAAAAGAAATACAGGAGTATTTTCGAAAAATCAAAAGATATTATCTTTCTGGCTTCACACGACACTACTATTTTGAATATTAATTATGCAGTTACAGATATCCTGGAAATTTCGGTGGAAGATTGCATCGGAAAGAAAATGACTGATTTTTTTGCTGGTGAAAAAAGTAAACAATTTTTTTTAAACACCTTACATGAAGGCGGGGAAATAGAAAATTACGAAACAGAACTGCTGACAGAAAAAAAATCTATAAGAACCTGTTTGATTACTGCTTCTATAGAAAATGATAGCGGTGAAAACAACTATATACAAGG